>QNER01000178.1 GCA_003646175.1 Candidatus Parabeggiatoa sp. nov. 1 | reverse complement strand
TTTGCTATTCGCGATTTGAGATTGTGGCTGGCCGTTAACTGAAATGCGAAATTGCCATTTGCTATTCGCGATTTGAGATTGTGGCTGGCCGTTAACTGAAATGCGAAATTGCCGTTTGCTATTCGCGATTTGAGATTGTGGCTGGCCGTTAAATGAAAGGGGCAACCGCGAGGGATTGCCCATCGACGTAAAAGTTTGCTAGAAAAACTTAATGAAGAGATGACAATATATAACGATATGTAGGGGCAATCCTTTATGGTTGCTCCTCTGGACTCATTTTGAAGCGTTGTGCGTAACATGAGTAAGTAAATAAATAAGCCGCACTGAAAAAATTCGGTGAATTTGTCTTCACATTTTTTTTGCGGCAGCGTCTAAGTAAGTAAATAAGTAGGTACACTTCAAAAACGGGTAGTCCCTACAAACCAATGGAGGTGTTCAAACCGTGGAAATTGGATTTGTGGCAAATTTAAAAACTTTTGCCGCGAATTGATAATTGGGCCCGAAGTGACTGTTTTCATTGGGCCTATCTTCAAAAATAATCCTTAACCCTATTATTAAACATGAGGAGTCTTTTATTGTGAAATACAAACCGCCACGATTACGATCATGGCATCCTATCTCGTGGATAGGATTGCTAATGACGTTTTTATGGTCATCATTGGCTGTTGCGCAAACCCCGGCGCAATGTGACACTGTGTATGCGATCCACGATCAAGGGACAAACAACAGCCAATTTTTTACCTACCATTTAACGCAAGATAGCCTTGAGCTGCTTGGTGAACTTTTAAAGGCTGCTGATATTGAGGGCCTGAGTGTTCATCCAAATACACGTCAACTGTATGCCAGTTCAGGCAAAGCCAATGCTCAACTCTACAACGTTGATGGGCAAACAGGTGAATTGTCTTTAATTGGTGAGATTGGCTATGATGATGTCGTTGGACTGGCCTTTCATCCAGATGGGACTTTGTGGGGTTGGTCAAAACAAGGCCTGCTCCAAATTGACATCGATACTGGGGCCGGTGCTTTAATCCTTTCCGAAACGCATCCCATCCACGCTCTCACCTGGAACCAAGACGGCACCCTTCTCTATGGTACCGCCGATGATGCTAAATCGCACAGCACGCTCTGGCAATGGGTCCCCGGTACCGACGTTTGGACTATCGCCTGTCATGAGTTACCGAAAAAAGTGGAGAGCCTCGAAACGCTCCCCGGTGGACTTTTCGTTTATGGTTTTCACGACGATGTTGAATTGGGTATTCATATTTACGATGCTATCGCTTGTCAAACGTCGAGCGAGGGCCGTATTGATACACTTTATAACGACATTGAAGGCATTGCTTGGCCCGTCCAAAATTGTCATTCTGCTAATAAAGACGCACTACGGGCCTATATGGAAAGTTTAGACGGGGTGCAAGCGGTTGAAATCACTGACGAGGGTGCGATTGCGGTCACGATTCAGCACAAAATTCACCACAGTCAATTAGCTAAGCAAGTCACGCCGGGTACGATGCCGCCGGCTGATGGCGAACTCATCATGGCGCCTATCAATGATGCGAATGGCGATGACATTGCTGACTTTTTGATCACTTATCCCAGTGGCAATCAGCAAGTGCTTTATTATTATGGGATTATTGACGAATCGCCGACCGATTGCCAAACCTTAGAAGTACCGCCGATTGATCCAACGGTGATCAGCATTCCGGCTTTAGTCACTCAATTTCTTTACAGTGGCGAAAATCCGATTCAAACTGGCGTGGCAACGGACACGATTGATTTGGAACGGGCGGCAACACTGCGCGGCCAAGTCACGACGAGTGACGGTGAACCATTGCCCAATGTGATCATCACCGTCAAAGATCATCCTGAGTATGGTCAAACCAAAACCACTTGTGATGGTTTTTTCAATATGGCGGTGAATGGCGGTGCAACGTTAACCGTTAATTATCAATTGGATGGCTATTTGCCGGTGCAACGCCAAGTAAAACCGAGTTGGCAAGAATACGCGGTGATTGATGAGGTGGCGATGACGGCCCTTGATCCGCAAGTCAGCGTGATTGACTTAACCGCTAATCAGCCGATTCAAGTGGCCCAAGGCCGTTCGGTGACTGATGAAGATGGCACGCGCCAAGCGGTGGTTTTATTTCCCCAAGGTGTGACTGCTGTGATGACTTTACCGGACGGTTCTACGCAACCGTTGACACAATTGGATGTCCGGGCCACTGAATACACGGTTGGCGATAATGGGCCAGAAGCGATGCCGGCCCCATTACCCCCGCAAAGTGGCTACACTTACGCGGTTGAACTGAGCGTTGATCAAGCAATTGCGGTGGGTGCCACACGCGTGGATTTCAGTCAACCGGTGCCACTGTATGTCGATAATTTCCTTAATTTTCCAGTGGGTGGCATTGTGCCGGTGGGTTGGTATGATCGCAGTCGCAGTGCTTGGGTTCCGTCTGATAATGGCCGCGTTATCAAAATTATTAGTATTGATAATGGGTTAGCCCTGTTAGATGTGGATGGTAGTGGTCAAGCCGCCAGTACCGAGGCACTCGCTGAACTGGGTATCACCGAGGCGGAAAGACAACAACTCGCGAGTCTCTATGCACCGGGCAAAAGTCTGTGGCGTTCTCCTATTCCCCACTTTACGCCTTGGGATTGTAATTGGCCCTATAGTGTACCGTCTAATGCGGTTCGGTCTTCAGGAACAGCCCCTCAAACCAAAGACGATAACAAACCTGATAAGCCTTCTTGCAAAACAGGCTGTATTATCGAAGCGGAAAGTCAAGTTTTAGGCGAAACTATCCCGGTAGCTGGTACGCCCTTTAGCTTGAATTATCGCAGCAATCGTGTCCCCGGCCGCAAGACAGCGTACACGTTGGAAATACCGTTGCGTGGTGACTCCGTACCAGACAGCCTCAAGCGAATTGTGTTAGAAATCAACATTGCTGGTCAACAGGTTAACAAGGCGTTTTCGGTAGACAGGCAAAGCACAACCTTTGTCTGGGATGGAAAAGATGCTTTTGGTCGTAAAGTGCAAGGTCGTCAAGAAGCCAAAGTGCGTATTGGTTATGTTTATGGTGTGGTTTATACCAATCCCTCCGAATTTCAGCAAAGTTTTGCTCGTCTTGGCGAAGGGCCTATTTCAGCCGGACGTGGACAAGCTGATATAACGTTATGGAAGGAATACACTAAAAGCTTAGGAGCTGGGTATCCGTTGTCGGCTGGTATGGGTAGTTTTAGCTTAAATGTGCATCATACCTATGATCCCATTGCCAAAATATTATATAGCGGCAATGGGAAACAGCGACGTGTAACGAACATCAATGCAGCAGTTATTAATACGGTGGCTGGCAATGGAGGCTATCGTTTTAGTGGTGATGGCGGATTGGCAACGAAAGCAGGTTTAAGTCCAATGGGTATCGCCTTCGGCCCAGATGGCAGTTTGTATATTACAGATTTCAGGAATAGCCGCATTCACCGAGTGGATGTCGATGGTATTATTAATACAGTGGCTGGCAATGGAAGCCATGGTTTTAGTGGTGATGGCGGATTGGCAACGGAAGCAAGTTTACGCAATCCAATCGATATCGCTTTCGGCCCTGATGGCAGTTTGTATATTGCAGATTCAGGGAATCACCGCATTCGTCGAGTGGATGTCGATGGCATTATTCATACGGTGGCTGGCGATGGTTCTAGGGTTTTCAGTGGTGATGGCGGATTGGCAACGGAAGCAGGCTTACACTATCCAACGGGTATCACCTTCGGCCCTGATGGCAGTTTGTATATTACAGATTCAGGGAATCACCGCATTCGCCGAGTGGGTGTAGATGGTATTATTAATACGGTGGCTGGACTTAATTTAAACAATCCACGCGGCATCGCCTTCGGGCCTGATGGCGGGTTGTATATTGCAGATACCCGAAATCACCGCATTCGCCGAGTTGGAGTAAATGGTATTTTTAATACAGTCGTTGGTAGAGGACACTATGCTTTTAGTGGTGATGGCGGTTTAGCAACGGAAGCGGGCATAAATCCCGTAGATATCGCCTTCGGCCCGGATGGCAGTTTGTATATTGTAGATGTTTGGAATTACCGCATTCGCCGAGTTGGTGTCGATGGTATTATTAATACAGTGGCTGGCAAGAATAGAGAAAAAAAATTCAGTGGTGATGGCGGATTGGCAACGGAAGCAAATTTATACTCTCCACAGAGTATCGCCTTTGGCCCGGATGGCAGTTTTTATATTGCAGATTCAGGGAATAGCCGTATTCGCCGCGTAAGTTCTATGTTGCCAGGATTTTCTCTGGAAAATATCATTTTGGCATCGGAAGTGGGTGGATTGTTATATGAATTTACGCCGGAGGGCCGTCACCTTCGCACTTTGGACAGCATCACGGGTAAAGCCGTTTATACATTCGCCTATACAGAAAATGGTTATTTGCAGGAAATTCAAGACCTTGATGGCGATATCACTCGGATTGAACGGAGTGGTGATACCCCTGTGGCGATTATTGCGCCAAAAGGTCAGCGCACCGCTTTGACTTTGGATGATAATGGTTATCTCAATTCTATGACTAATCCGGCGGGGGAAGCTTATCAACTGCACTACACAGATGATGGGTTATTAAAGGAATTTATTGACCCACGCTCACATAAGTCTGTCTACCGGTACGACGAATTGGGGTTACTTGTTGAAGACACCGATGCGGCAGGTGGTGGCTGGACTTTGGCGCGTACCGACCATTCTGATGATAGTTATACGACCACTATGACCTCTAAAAAAGGTCGTGTTACCCGTTATCAGGTGGAACCACAAACCAATGGTGATATGTTACGAGTCAACACGTCTCCCGATGGTACCGCGACCCAAACGCTTATCAAGACCAATGGCGAAACAGTGACGATCAGTGCCGATGGAACCCAAATCGTGTCAAAACAAGGGCCCGATCCGCGTTTTGGTATGCAAGCACCCATCACAGCAAAAATGACCCTCACCACGCCAAATGGGTTAAGTGCTTTGGTAACGACAGAAAAAACCGCCGAACTCACTGATGCCAGTAACCCGTTAAGCGTCGCAAAACTGACCACTAAAGTCACCAACAATGGTCGTACCAGCCAAAGCGTTTATGAGGCGGCGAGCAAAACAGTGACGGCCACCAGTGCTGCGGGTCGGCAAAGCGTTTCTTATATGGATGACAACGGGCGCGTTATTAAGAAGCAAGTGCCCGGTTTGGTCGATGTCCATTATAGTTATGATAGTCGGGGCCGTGTCATTGAAGTGCGACAGGGTGAAGGTGAACTGGCACGTACCACAACGCTTAGCTATGATGACAACAGTGGCTATTTGAAATCCGTGGTAGATGCGCTGGGCCGGACAGAAACCTATAACCATGACGCTATTGGCAGAATAACGACACAAAAACTGATTGATGGGCGGGAAATTCATTATAGTTATGATGCTAACGGAAATGTCGCGTCTATCACGCCACCGGGCCGGGAAGCGCATCGCTTTGCTTACAATCAGTTCGACTTACAAGCGCAATACACTCCACCGGCCTTAGCAGAAGTGACGAAACCTGAGACGCGCTATGAATATAATCGGGACAAACAACTGACCCAGATTGTGCGGCCGGATGGCCAAACGGTCGTATTTAACTATCATGCCACGACGGGCCGTTTAGAAAACGTGGTTTTGCCTCATGGTCAACAAAGTTATACTTATGACAATAATTCTGAAGTGAAAACGGGCAATCTCTCGACGATAACGGCTCCGGATAACAGCACGTTGAGTTATAGCTACGATGGTTCGTTGCCATTATCGGAAACCTGGGATGATGGGTTCATTAAAGGCACACTGGCGTTGACTTATGATAATTATTTTCGCGTCACCGCCGCCCGCATTAATGATGCAAATACCATTAACTATCAATATGATACGGATAGTTTGTTGGCACAAGCTGGCGATTTAACGCTGACGCATGATGCTCAGCATGGCTTACTCACCGCGACTGAATTGGGCAACCTCAAGACAGAACGGACGTATAACCGTTTTGGGGAAATCGAGACTGAAACTGCCACTTATAACGGTAATACCGGTTACAGTGTCCAATATGTCCATGACAAATTGGGGCGGATTACTCAAAAGACTGAAACCGTTGGAAACACAACAAGCGTTTGGGTTTACGGCTATGATGATGCTGGGCGGTTAAGCACGGTGAGTCAAGATGGCGTGATCACTGAACAATACAGCTATGACAGCAATGGTAATCGTCTCAGCGCGACAACCCAGATTTACGGCACTGCCAATGGCACGTATGATGCGCAAGATCGTTTAACGCAGTATGGCGAGAACACCTACGCTTATACGGCTAACGGTGAATTGCAAACCAAAACTCGTGATGACGTAAATAGTCAGTACGGCTATGACGTACTTGGTAATCTTCGCTCAGTCCAACTGGATGGCAAACAGATTGAGTATGTCATTGATGGTAGAAATCGTCGCGTTGGTAAGAAAGTCAATGGTGCTTTGACGCAAGGCTTTTTGTATCAAGGTAGCCTGAATCCGATTGCTGAATTGGATGGCGATGGTAATGTGGTATCGGTGTTTGTGTACGGTTCCAAAGCCAATGTGCCTGATTATATGCTCAAAGGTGGTAAGACTTACCGTATTTTGAGTGATCATTTAGGCAGTCCTAGATTGGTGATTGATATCACTGACGGTTCTGTGGTGCAACGCATGGATTATGATGCGTTTGGGAATGTTCTCTCTGACTCTAATATAGGGTTCCAACCGTTTGGGTTTGCAGGTGGGATTTATGATGCTGATACAGGGTTAACCCGTTTTGGTGCTAGGGATTATGATCCTGAGACTGGACGGTGGACGGCGAAAGACCCGATTGGGTTTGATGGTGGGGATAGTAACCTTTATGGGTATGTGTTGAGTGATCCGGTTAATTTGGTTGATCCGTTTGGGTTATTGAGTAATAAATCAAAAATAGCCATTTGTGCCTTAGTTGTAGCAGGTAAAGCAATTAATAAAGGTGAAAGATGCAAAGAGATTGTGAGAGATGCGATGTATAATTTTAATTTGCATCAAATATGCAAATCAGGTTCGGTATCGGCTTGTCAAATAGCATGTGTTGCAAATGAGTTTTGGAAAGAGTTGGATAAATGTAAGAAGTTTTTGTCGCCACCTCGTCCTAGCCCATCATGTAGGTAAAAATAAGAGTGTAGGGCAACGTCTTTTTGTTGCCCACCACTTTTGTCTGAATCAGGATTTTCAGGATTAGAGGATTTTCAGGATGGGCACTTTGGTTTTATTCTGCTAATTCTCAAATTCGGGAAATTCTGATTCAGCAAGCGTAGCATGGGTAAATTGTAGGGTGGGTAGAGCGATAGCGAAACCCACCTTTTTCTACGACAAAAAATGGTGGGTTTCGTCCCTCTACCCACCCTACGCTTGCTAAGCGAACAGACTGCCGGGGTTTTGAAAACCTCGGCGGTCTTATTTTCAATCTATAGATTTTCAGAAAAATAATTTCACAAATGAAAGTCTTTTTAATCTTTTGCCCCGACGCAAAGACGCAAAGATGCAAATATGCAAAGAAATGTAAAGAAGAGCAATACTTAGCGGCTTTCCGGAGCAAAAGGTTGATTTTAAGAGAAACCTCTTTTGAAATTATCTGAATCTCTATAATTTTACTAAAGGAGAAAACATTACTAAGAAATTGAGCAAAGTTAGGTGGACAAGCGTTGAGTGTCGTCCATTCTTTAATGAGAATACTCAACAAAATTTGTTATTTCTAAGCACAAGTGGATGACACCCATTATTGTTTTCGTCAGTGGAAATCCGGTTGAGCATGCGACAATTTTGCGGCTTTTGGTGGCTGTTGATCTGAACATACAGACGAGAATAAGCACTGGTGTTTATTCAAGCTTAACTTTATGTTTTGGGAGTAAAAATATCATGTTACAAGTAAAAAAATCACGAATGCTTTGCTTATTCGCATTAACCAGCACCATTTTTTTGGTGAGTTGTGATGATGATGACGACGAATATTCATCTACTTCTCCCCCTTCACTGGACACGCAACTTCAATCTGTCATTAATGACCAAGAATTGAGTGGTGATCCAAGTATCGGGCGGCAAATTCCTGACATCAACACGCCAGTGGCACAGCTAGGTAAAAAGTTATTTTTCACCAAATCCCTTGGTGGTGATACCGATTCTGCTTGTGTTTCTTGCCATCATCCGGCTTTGGGAGGCGGAGATGATTTATCTTTATCAATCGGTACTGGTGCCACTTTGCCTGACCATTTGGGGCCTGGACGTACCCATTCTAGTGCTGCACCGAATTTTGACGGTGGTCCCACTGTACCGCGTAATGCGCCAACAACGCTTAATTGTGCGTTGTGGGATCAAGTGATGTTTCACGATGGGCGGGTAGAAAGTTTGGGTAAAACGCCTAACACGAGTGGTAATGATGGGCAAGGCATACGCACACCCGATTCTAAATTAGGCGTTGCGGATCCGCAATCTGGATTAGATTTAACCGCCGCGCAATTGCGTTTTCCAGTGACTTCACAAGAAGAAATGCGTGGTTTTGATTTTGAAGCGGGTAATAGTAACGACGATGTCAGAAATGCTTTGGTTCGTCGTTTAGTGGATCAATCTATTCCCAATACTTGGTTGCTCGAATTTCAGCAAGCCTTTGATAGTAGCGAAAATGCGGCCAGTTTAATAACATTTGCCAATATTGCTGAAGCGATCAATGCTTACGAACGTTCACAACTTTTTGTCAACAATCCTTGGAAAAAGTACGTTGAAGGTGATCAAACCGCACTCAGTGATGCGGCTAAAAAGGGCGCTTTGCTCTTTTTTCAATCCATTGAAGAAGGCGGAGCGAATTGTGTTGAGTGTCACCAAGGGGATTTTTTCACGGATGAACAATTTCATGTCTTAGCAATCCCACAAATTGGTCGGGGAAAGGGCGATGGAGAAACTGGGGATCATGATTTTGGACGTTTTCGTGAAACTCAGAATTCACCAGATAAATATGCTTTCCGCACACCTTCGTTGTTAAATGTAGAAGTCACCGGGCCTTATGGACATGATGGTGCTTACCTAAGTTTGGAAGAAGTTGTCCGTCATAACCTCAACGTAGAAGAGGCGATAAATCGCTATGATTTTACCCTAAGCCAATTAGACGCTGGCATTCAACATGAACATGCTGAGGAAAATACTCGTGCGGCTCTCGCTCAATTGCAAACGAATCGTGCTAATGGGTTAACCCCTGTCATCCAAGATGTTGATTTGAGTGATGAGCAAGTCACTTATCTGGTAGAATTTTTGCTTGCATTGACTGATCCATGTGTCAAAGACAGAGATTGCTTAGCCCCTTGGATTGCCGATACCGACGATGCTGGGCCAGATTCGTTGCAACTCAATGCCGTAGATGAACAAGGTATGTTGAGGTAATGAGAATGATAGTGTAAATTGTTTTGGCTGGAGTCCAAACTTTAGTTTGGCTAGTCCAAGATAAATCTTGGACTCCTGTTAACGAAGAAAGTAGAGCCAAGAGTGGCAGTCGGGAAAAATTTGAACAGGCTTTAGCCAAAGTGCCAGAGCGAGAACCATACGATAAGTTGTAGGAGTTGAACGAGTAGTCGGGTGGGTTGAGCAGTCGCAAAACCCATCGCTTGTTCCCTTTGCTGGTTTACTGCAAAAGTGATACTATCGCCAAAAAACCAGCGATAGCATCACGAAGTCGCAAAAGTGATACTATCGCCAAAAAACCAGCGATAGCATCACGAAGTCACCGCAAAAGTGATACTGTCGCCAAAAAACCAGCGATAGCATCACGAAGTCATCGCAAAAGTGATACTATCGCCAAAAAACCAGCGATAGCATTACGAAGTCACAATGGCACTCATTGATCAAACAAATCTTTTCTTTTGAATTAAAAATGACTTACCTCAAAGCTATTTATGTTTATAATTGCTACGCCTCGCAAAACGTTGAGATAGATTTTTCACCGAAAGCCGGTGACTCTTTTCGGCATTTAATTGTCACGGGCAAAAATGGTAGTGGGAAAACAACGTTGTTAAATGCCCTTGATAATGCCCTAATGGAAAAATCGGGCACTGATGAACGAGCACCAAAAGTTGACGTGATATTGACAGATGATAATGGCTGGTGTCTAAAAGGTTTTTTGGCAGAAGGTTTATATGACTATTTTAAGGTGGAAAGAGACACCACCGTTTTAAAAGTTAAAGGCCCCAAAAAAATTGATAGTATTGATTTAGAAGAACCACTCAGTCAGTTGATTGTTCAATTTTTAGTGAATAAAAAAACCCAACAAGCTTATGCTTATCAAGATGGTGAACAACACACGGTACAACAAATTGAACAATGGTTCAATCAATTTGAACAACAATTAAAATTCTTATTTGATGAGATGGCACTTCGCTTAGAATTTAGCCGTCAAGAATTTAATTTTTACCTTCAACTACCGGATCAAGTGCATTTTGATTTTAATCAATTGTCTCATGGTTATGCACAAGTGATTTCCATTATTGCAGAAATTTTGATAGCCATTGAGACTCAAAGCGGAAAATCGTTTTCAGATAATCCGTCGGGCATTATCTTAATTGACGAAATAGAAAACCATCTTCATTTAGAACTACAAGAAAAAATCTTACCGTTTCTGACGACGACTTTTCCTCAGCTTCAATT
>QNER01000177.1 GCA_003646175.1 Candidatus Parabeggiatoa sp. nov. 1 | reverse complement strand
CAACGTAAAGAAGTTACCTGCCCCCTATATTATTATTCATTTATAGCTTAAGGTGGGCAACAAAAAGACGTTACCCACCCTACATGGATTGACGGATTTAACGGGGATGTGGCTCAATGTCTTCTCCAAAGCTTCAAAATCAGCCATAACTTCTTATTTAGTTTTCACCCTTTTCAAAGGAGTGAAGTATATTATAAAAAACTCGTTTTTTCTGTACCAGTTGTTATCATTTTGAATTAAGGACTGGACTTTGGCACATCCAGGCGTTTTCGGTAATGAAAGCGAATTTCCAAAACGGGCTAGGATTGAATGTTTCTGGAAATTTGCGACTCAAATGAACGAAACTTAAAAACTGACTTAAAAACTGACTTTGTCAAATGCCAGTTAAGGATATTTTATTTATGGATTCTTTACAAAATCAAGGTACTAAAAGTTATTTCGTCTTTTTCGTGTCAGTTATTTTATGCGGTGCTATTGGTGTTTGGGGGCTTATCGATCCCGATACCATGGCGGATGTCGCACTGGGAATGACCGGTTTTGCGTTAAAAAGTCTTGACTGGTTTTTCCTGATATTATGTACTGGTTTTTTGTTCCTGAGTATTTACATGGCGTTTGGGCCTTATAGCCATATCCGCTTAGGGAGAGATGACGATAGGCCTGAATTTTCCACCGTTTCTTGGCTTGCTATGTTATTCTCGGCCGGGATGGGGGCGGGATTAATCTTTTGGGGGGTTGCTGAACCCGTCTTTCATTATTTATCACCGCCGGGGATGGAAGGTAAAACGCCAGAAGCGGCTAGAATGGCGATGATTATTACCAATTTACATTGGGGATTACATGCGTGGTCTATTTACGCGGTTTGTGCGTTAGTTATCGCTTACTTTAGCTTTCGTAAACAAACACCTTCGCTGATTTCAAGCCCGATTCAGGCCGAGTTTGGTTTAAAACCTAACGGATTTTGGTGTCATACGGCCGATATTATTGGTGTACTGGCCGTGGTTTTTGGTTTAGCCGGTTCTTTGACCATGGGCGTTTTACAAGTTCGAGCCGGGCTAGGTGAAGTCTTTGGTGTGCCTGCTACCGATGGGGTGAGTATCGTTATTTTGGTACTGATGACGACGCTGTTTTTAATTTCGGCCAGTACCGGCTTGAATAAAGGCATTAAAATTTTAAGTAATATCAATATGGGCATTGCGGTGGCGATATTACTCCTTATCCTCTTTGCCGGCCCCACTCGCTTTATCATGGAAATATTTATCACTTCGATAGGCGATTATTTTAGCAACTTAATCAATATGTCCTTCAAGCTCTATCCTTATAAAGATCTTGCCGGCTGGACATCGGGCTGGACGCTCACTTATTTTATATGGTGGTTAGCTTGGGGACCCTTTGTTGGTATCTTTATCGCCAGAATCAGTCGAGGCAGAACCATTCGTGAGTTTACACTGGGCGTTGTCTTGCTGCCTACCCTCTTTTCTATTTTATGGTTTGCCGCTTTCGGTGGCACCGCGCTTTATATAGAAATGTTTGGCGGTGGCGGTTTGGCAGATTTAATACTGGAAGATGTCACTTCAGCACTTTTTGCCCTATTTACGTGGTTTCCGTTTTCGGAACTGTTAAGTGGGCTCGCGTTGATTTTAATCTTTGTCTTTCTTGTTACCAGTGCCGACTCTGGGACTTTTGTTGTCAGTATGATGACTTCTCATGGTAACTTAAATCCATCCACCCAATTCAAATTGATTTGGGGGATCATTATTGGGGTACTGACTGCTGGGACATTGTTCACTGGTTCTGTCACGGTTGCCAAAGCAATGGCTATCGCCGGTGCCATTCCCTTTAGTCTTATCTTGATTCTACAAATCATCGCCTTTGTGCGGACGATACGCCGAGAAAAAATGGCGTGTACTGATGCGTCTCCCTCTCTGGTTAATGTCAAAGGTTAAATTGGTGGGCAACACGTTGCCACCCTACTTTCACTGAAATAATGCGAATATTGCCACCACGCCCTTCATCGGCTTGGGCAATAATCTTTCCTTTATCCATAACAACAAAAGTGGGATAAGAGTCCAGGTGGGCAACAAAAAGACGTTGCCCACCCTACTTTCACTGATGCGTATCCCTCTCTTGTTAATGCTAAAGGTTAAATTGGTGGGCAACAAAAAGACGTTGCCCACCCTACTTTCACTTGTTAATGCTAAAGTTAAATTGGTGGGCAACAAAAAGACGTTGCCCACCCTACTTTCACTTGTTAATGCTAAGGTTAAATTGGTGGGCAACAAAAAGACGTTGCCCACCCTACTTTAACTTTCACAGGATTATTTACAGTTGCCACCCTACTTTCACAGGATTATTTACAGTAAGAATAAATTTAGGAACAACAAGCACCATGAAAAAAATTTTTCTCTCTCTTGCCCTATCATTTATCGTGATAGGGTGCAGTAAAATCGAGCCTATACATATTGGCTCCAAAGACTTTACTGAGCAATATATTTTAGCTGAAATGGTTGCTCAATTGCTTGAACATGAAAAGATTCCAGTCAAACGTTCCATTCCTTATGGTGATACGTTTTCTAATCTGGAAGCCATTAAGAATGGTGAACTGGATTTGTACATGGAATACAACGGTACTGGGCTTATCATGTTAGGGCAACCCCCTATCAATGATGGCGACAAAGCTTTTGCTAAAGTGAAAAAACTGTTTAAGCCTTTGGGCTTAGAATGGCTGGATCGGTTGGGATTTGCCAATAACTATGTTTTGCTGATGCGTCGTGATAGGGCTTTGTCCTTAAAAATACAGAAAATCAGTGACTTGGTCAAAATAACGCCCAATATCCGTCTGGCACTAGAACCTGAGTTTATGGAGCGCCCTTTGGACGGACTGTCAGCTTTGAAGCGGCGTTACGGATTAAACAATATGACTTCAACAGTGCTCGATAATAGTAAAGCGGTTATCTATCAAGCTCTGTTAGATGGCAAAGTTGACGTGACGGAAGGCTTTTCTACGGAAGGGCGAATTGAAGATTTTGGGCTCGAAGTGCTAGAAGACGATTTGGAATTTTTTCCGGTCTATGAACCCTCGCCCCTTGTGCGTCAAGAAACTTTAGAACGTTATCCCCAATTGCGTTCGGTGCTACAACAATTAACCGGGCTTATTGACACCGCCAAGATGCGCCAAATGAACCGAGAGGTTGAATTAGAGGGACAAGACTATCAAGTAGTCGCACAAGATTTTTTGGTTGAACATCAACTGATAGATAAACAGGCACATGCGACCAAATCTGAAAAATTCATCGTTGCTGCGGGTTTGCAGAATGAACTCGGTGGGAGCATTAGTAAAGCACTGCGCGCGGTCCGCAAGACTTTTCCCGGCCGCCGTGTCAAAGCCCTGCAAACGGCCGATCCCTTGCAAGCGATGACTGATGGAAAAGCACGCTTAGGTATTTTGAGTGCGGAATCATTTTTTCAGATGACGGATGAATTTCTGCCAATACCCAATCAATCTGTTGAAGCGGTTGGCGTGATTGGAACCAGAATGGCTCATATTGTGACGTTGCGCGACAAAAGCATAACGACATTGGCAGGCATTAAAAAGCTTGGTGTCGGTGCCAAAAACGGGGCATCTTATCGCAGTGCCAAAATGGTACTGACTTCTTTAGGTTTGCTGGATAAAATCACGTTGCTTCACAATGACGATTTAGCGCAGCAAGTAGCGGCTTTAAAACAACAACAACTGGATGGTCTGTTCTTGATGGTACCCCCCGGGCATGAACAACTCACTGCCATTATGAATCAAGGCATCTTCAAACTGATTTCTCTCAAACAGTGGCAAGAAGGCAATCACTTGATTCGCTTTCCTTTTTTCAGATTAGCGAGAATCCCTGCCAACACTTATGATCAACAGCCCAATATGATCGAAACCATTAGTACACAGATGGTTTTAGCAGGCCCAACCCCTGTGAGCAACATCGTGGGTGATAGAGGCCCAGCGACGGTGATTTCGGTCAGTGTCCAACCACTTTCTGATCCGGTGACGATTCTGTTAAACAAAGAACTTACCACTGGTGAAAAATTAGATCCCGCGCTGCCGGCGGCTGAAGTTCTCACCCAACGATCCAAACCGATTTCCAACCCACTGAATCCTTCAGCAATAGAATCTGGGTTTAACTTTTTGATAATACTGGCGATTTTTTTCTTTTTTTACTTGTTCTTGCGAGAAGGTAAAAAAAATATGCCACGGGAAAACTAAGTAAGTTGTGACGGATGCTATCGCTTTTGGCGATAGTATACTGGAAGTACAACGGATTGACGGATTTTACGGATTGACTTTTTAAGGCGGTTGCGGCTCAACGTCAATAGAAATGCGAACTTTTTCACCCTTTTCAAGGGAGCGAAGTATATCTGTTTGAAATTGTGACGGATGCTATCGCTTTTTGCGATAGTATACTAGAAGTACAACGGATTGACGGATTTTACGGATTGATTTTTTTCGTATCCGTTTGAAAACTTGTGACGGATGCTATCGCTTTTGGCGATAGTATCCGTTTGAATTATTTCATAGCCTCCCACCACTGTGCATCAACTTTGGCAAAATCCGACATGACTTCGTGCAAATCAGCCATGAAACGAGCATCATAAGGCGCTTGTTCCATTTGTTTAAGTTTGTCGGTATCGCAGCTTTTGGCTTGGATGCGTTGTTCGAGTATTGGCTCAACTAATTTATATTCTTCCAAGGGTAAAATAATAGCAATCGGATAACCGGTTGTATCAGTGATAAATTGACGTTTTACCTTATGCATTTATTTATACCTCTATTGTTTCTTCGTTCCCAAACTCAGTTTGGGAAGGACTAAAGCGACGTTCCGCATCGCACATAAACTATCTCTCATTCCCCATCCCCAATCAACACAAACTCCACCCAATAGTTCACAAATCTAATGTAGGGTGGGCTTTGTTATTTTGTTGCCCACCAAAGTTATTATTTTTCTGGTTGTTTCTGTAAGTTAATGATATCTCTCAAGTCACTCACCTGTTGTTTTAAATAATCAATTTCCTTTTTTTGCTGTTCAATCATTAAATGGGCTTTTTCTAATTCATGTTTGCATTCTGTCTGTTCAGTTGACGGAGAATTAACTTGCCAATTATTATCAATTTTTTGACATTGAGTATTGTGATCGCAGGCGAAATTAAATACATTTTTATCATTTAAATCAAGTAAACGCGGTAATTCTATTTCCATGACTTGTGCAATTTGCTGAAGCCTAGAAAAATTCACATCGGTTTCCCCCCGTTCTATTTTGGCATAGGCATGAGTGGAAATGCCTAATTTATCAGCCACGTCTTCTTGTGTCCAACCTCTGACTGAGCGAATAAATTTAATTTTTTCAGACAGTTTAATTTTTTCAAACAGTTCCATAAATATATACTCTGGGTTGTGTCATTAATAACTATGAGTTGTTAGATTATTCTAGCACTCTGTCAATTTTCTATTGATGGGTAAACAGGAGTCCAAGATTTATCTTGGAACCGCCCAAACTAAAAACGACGCTAAAGTTTCGCGAAGCGAAACTTTAGCGTCGTTTGGACTCCAATTCAACCTTCCGACGGTTCATGCAGCCCTTAACTTTCACGTTCGATTTAAACTTTGCCTTCGCTAGTTTGCAAACAGCGAAGAAACCTGTTAGTTGAGTACAACGAATTGACGAAATAAACGAATTTATCCGCACCTGCGTTGATTTCACCATCCTCCATTCGTTTTTTTCGCAAATTCGTTGTACTTATTTTAGGATAGAGAGTACAGCGCATTGAAGGATTTGACGGATTTATTTTTTTTAGGATGTGGCTCAATAACTAGAAGTACAGCGCATTGAAGGATTTGACGGATTTTATTTTTTTTAAGGTGGAGGTGGCTCAATAACTAGAAGTACAACAGATTGACGGATTTGACGGATTTTATTTTTTTTTAGGATGTGGCTCAATAACTAGAAGTACAACGGATTGACGGATTTTACGGATTGATTTTTTTTAGGAGGTGGCTCAATAACTAGAACTAGAAGTACAACGGATTGACGGATTTTACGGATTGGTTTTTTTAAGGTGGATGTGGCTCAATATATTGAGAAAAGCTTTGATAAATGAACCATAACGGATTATCTTATTTCACATTTTTCAAGCGTTCTGACGGAAATATTTTTCGTTTATAGTTTAGAATAATAACCCAATCTTTGGATATATATTATGTCATTTATGATTCTCAATTCAAAAAACGTGATGAAAACGAAAAGTCGCTAGTACACGAAAGCGGAAGTTTCCATACCACCCCGCCAACAGCTTGTAGCAAAGAAGTTTTTTTAGAAAAACTTTGGCGCGAAAGCAGTTGTCTAAAAGCTTGTCTGAGGCTAAAGCCGACTAACCTTCTTGTAGTGCCCTGATACGTACTTGAGCTTTTAGACAACGGCTTTAGCCGTTGGCTGAGGTTGTCTGGATCCTTCCGCGATCCTGTACTAGAGTAAAATGACATCGTTGCCATTACCCATTTAAAAAATTAATTATGAGACATTTTTGCTCTTATGGCCCTGTCGATTGTCATGCCCATTTTTGTGTCCAGCACCAAGCACTGATTTCGACAGGTGTTGAGCAACTCATTGGTCACCCTGAGGAAGAAGGCGGCCATTATTTTACCATTTGGGCACCGCGTCAAACGGGCAAAACTTGGCTGATGAGACGAATCAAGCAGGAAATTTTACAGCAATACCCTGAGGAATTTATCCTGTTTAATTTCTCATTGGGTGGATTGAGAGGGATGAACTTTACCCCTTCTGAAAACTCGGATTTTCCCAAAGCGTTTGCTGAGCTACTTCAAGAAGTACTACCTAGCAAACCGATTGTTTCGAGTTGGAAACAATTTCGTGAGTTATTTTCGAGAACCGACGGATTATGGGATCGTCCGCTGATTTTGTTGATAGATGAGGTGGATACCATTCCGCTGGCTTTGATAGATTTGATGGTGGCTCAATTTCGGGAACTGTATCTTGAACGTGAAACCAACTGGCTGCACGGACTGGCATTGATTGGCGTTCGGGCGGTACTGGGTATTGAAAGTCAACGAGGCTCCCCGTTTAACATTCAAAGATCGCTTCAAGTACCCAATTTAACGCCAGAGGAAGTTAATGAATTATATCGTCAATACCAAGAAGAAAGTGGTCAACGCATTGAAACGACGGTGGTGGAGAAAGTCTATCAATCTTTAAGCGGACAACCCGGTTTGGTTTCATGGTTTGGAGAGTTGCTGACTGAAAAGTATAATCCGGGATTTAACCATGTCATTGATATGGAAAATTGGGATGAATTGTGGGAAAAAGCCAGATTTGTTGAACCCAACAATACGGTGATGAATCTGATTGCTAAAGCGAGTGTGCCAGAATATCAGCCCTTTTTAATGAAACTGTTTGGCTGCAATAATATACCTTTCTCTTTTCATCGTCCGTTGTGCAATTATCTCTATCTTCATGGTATCATCGAGCCTTTCAGCATCCGACAACACAATGGAAAACGGCGTGAAATTTGCCGTTTTTCTTCACCTTTTATTCAGGATTGTCTTTACTATGCGTTGGGTGACGAATTTGTGGGTGATGATATACCTATTCTTCCCTTGCAACCGTTAGACAATTTGGCTGATGTTTTTGAGGGCGCTTGCTTTAATTTACCGGCTTTGTTGACAAGGTACAAGGATTATCTGGCTCGCTTCAAAGCGCAAGGCATTAATCTTTGGAAAGAACCGCCGCGCAGAAAAACCGATTTGAAGCTAACGGAGGCGGTTGGATAATTTCATCTGTTTACTTGGCTTAGGGATGCGGTGGGTAGGCGTTGCGCGGTGAGTCCAGAATTTCCCACCGGCAATGGCAAAGTTGATCTCCACCTTCAGTGTGGATCGCTTCGGGGCATTATCGAAGTCAAAAGTTTTGTGGATAGCTATCAAATCAAACATGATCGTCTGCAAGCGGCTGACTATGCTAAAAGTTTAAGCATTGATAGCGCTACCATTGCTTTGTTTATTCCGGTTCTTGAAGAAACGGTGCTTGAAAAACTGTCCACTCAGGATGTCACATCTGGGGTAGAGGTGAATGTTGTCGCTATTGGATGGGTTTGATACAGCGAAGAATCTTTGCCGGACTGAGTTTGCAAACTCAGGTAGTCCTAAACATGTAGTGATGTTACGGATGCTATCCCTTCCCCGGGATAGTATCCGTTTGGACATCATCACTACTTCTACAGCTACAGGACTACCCAAACTCAGTCTGAAACGTTTTTGCCAATGGCGAATGGCGAACGGCGGATTGCTATTACTATTATATTTCAATAAATTGAAAAATGGTGGGTTGGACCATAACTTTCGTTGCGCAATAGCGAAACCCACTCTACGATTCAACATTTAACCCTTGGCGATGCTCGCGATAGCGAAACCCACCCTACTTTAACCCAAGGCGATGCTCGCTAAAAATAAAAACCGGCTCACGCCCGCAACAATTACTGACGACAGCTTTGATAATCTTTGGTTAAAAGTGTGTAGGTTTTTACGATAGGAGATAGCTTTTTAAGTACCTGTGTAAGAGTTTTCAGGTATTTTTGATACAAAAACTAATTGTTTTTGTTAGGTTTATTTTTTGAAAATACCTGCACGGGTACTTATGTTGGCGTTAAATCAACCAATTAGGAGGACTGGTGGGTTTCGCTGTCGCTCTATCCACCCTACAATTCAACATTTAATCCATGCTACACTTGCTAATTAAGTCTATGAATAACAAAGAATTACTTGACATTATCAAACAAGCTGCTAAACGTAAGGCGACTGTGCTTCATCTCTTTAATGAGGGATTAACTGCATTACCCCCTGAACTTTTTAAATTATCTCAGCTTGAAGAATTAGGATTAAGTGGCAATCAATTAACAACTATACCACCTGCTATTGCGAAATTGTCTCAGCTCAAGGTGCTATATCTCAGCAATAATCAATTAACTACCCTACCTCCAGCAATAGGTAAATTGTCTCACCTGAGATTATTATACCTGAGCGGCAATCAATTGGCGGCTTTACCGTCTCAGCTATCAAAATTATCTCGGCTTGAAGCCCTTTATTTGAATGACAATCAATTGATTGCATTGGATAAATCAATTTCAAGATTATCCCATCTTCTCATGCTAAATCTTAATAAAAATTTATTGACAACGTTGCCGTCTCAAATGGGTAAATTGTCTAACCTTGAAATGTTATATCTCAATAACAATCGACTGAACGTTTTACCACCTGAAATGTCCAAATTGTCTAATCTGAGGCAACTTTATTTAAGCGGTAATCAACTGACAGAACTACCGTATGAATATTACAAATTGTCTCAGCTAAAAAAGCTTACTTTGTTTGAAAATCCATTACCGATTGAATCAGCGTTTTTAAAATTAGTTAATCAACCTGCTAAAATTATCAACCGTTTGAATCGACAGATGTTGATGCAAAAATTGGAAGAGGAAAAAAGGTATAATTCAAGAACTAATTTGATAGGGGGAGGATTGATAACCGTTTTTATAATTATTATTTTGGTTTTGTTGGCGGGGTAAGTTTGGGGATTGGTTTTAGGGTGGTGGTGGGTGCGACAGATAGCCACCCACCCAGTTAACGATCTATGAATAGATATCGTCAAGCAATTCCTTAATTCTGTCAAGATTCTTTTCTATGTAATGCTCCAGCATTTCTATACCTTCGACTGTCGCACTGATAAAAGTCAAGAAATAATATTTACCATATTGAGGTAAATGAGTGATATGAAAAATGCTTCCCCGCGTTCCTCCGCTGGCAGCGTTTTGGAACATAACGTAATCTAACGTACCCGCATCAGGGTAAACTTGCTGTGTTTTATCAAGTAAGGCAATTAAATCCTTCAATTGCATTGCAAAAGTATGTGAATGTATAGGGTGTGGATTCCGATTTATAAAATTCTAAAACAATTAATTTTTCTACAAAAAACTTTTCTAAAACATCAAACAATTCAAAATATGCAATTAGAAAACTTAACACAATACCCGCATATTCAAATCTGAATTTTTTTCTTTGATGATTTTGCATGATGTTAACCATTCTCAACTGAATAATTATCAGGCTATTTATAACTCATCATAACAAATATTCGACGCTGGCGCGTCTCAATACGCATTCCCAACGAGGACGTTTTCTTTGCACCAAGCAAGCGTGGGGTGTATAAACAATAACATCATACACGAAGCCATTATAATCAAACAAAATCAAAATGCAAGGTGGATGACGCTCCGCTTATTATCCACCCGACAATTCAACATTTTACATCAAGAACAGCCAGTCACCCGAACAGCCCCCTCACGGCTCACTTTGTTCTGAACTGATACCGAGGGCTATCAAAGATAGCCGCTTACCGCACACTGCACATTGTCAAAACCCGAGTCCCAGCGTAAAGGTAGTAATACGTGGCGAAAGCCAAGTTGATGTCTTTCCAAGCCGTCATTGAAGGCTTGCCAGGTATAACTTTTCGTCTGATGACTTTGATAAAGCCTTCGATATTAATTTCGCCCAATAAAATCCCTAGTGCATTCGAGGAAAACTTTTTGCTATATATAAAATCTATGTACAGGACAAAAACGTATTCAAGTCGTGATGCTATCGCTTTTTTGGCGATAGTATCACTCAAAAAATCGACTGCTGTTAGGAACGTGCATAATACAACTAGGGCAACCATATTCTCAAAATCCGTTTTTCTAGTAAACGGATTTTGAGAAAGGATTGCCCCTACCTGAAGTTCGGTTCCGTAGGGGTAATCCCTTGTGGTTACCCTTACGTTTGT
>QNER01000176.1 GCA_003646175.1 Candidatus Parabeggiatoa sp. nov. 1 | reverse complement strand
GAACCATCCGGAAAGAAGTTGTACTACCATCAATCCATTGTACTAAATCTTGAAATGAGACTGACATGAAACAATCCATTACCCAATTAACCAGTGCTATTCTATTATACGGAATCAGCACCCATAGTTTGAGCTATCCGGTAATGCACTCAAACGATGAAGAGGTGCCAATAGAACTGGGTACCCCAACCGATAATGCCACCAGAATCTTAAGAGATTCCGCAGACAACAATGTCTATTACATTCCACCCAAAAGGGTTATTCTGGCAGAAGATCCGCTCACCAAGCGAAAACTGTTTCGGTTAAGCTATTCCTCTAAACGCAAAGACGGTGAATTATTTGCGGTGTTCAAATTAGGCTTTGACTTAAACAAAGTTGCTGCTGAATGGCAACGCATTTTGGCTTCAAATCCGCAAGCATCGCTTAAAATGTTACCGATATACGGTGGCGTTTTTGGGCTTGAATTTGACACGGGTGAATTGAAGTCACCGATTGGTAAGGCTGAAGTTGTTGAAACCGATATTGCCGCTGGCGTTATTCCCGTTTATATCAAAATCAGTCAAACCAGTTTAAACTTTTTAAGGGCGCATACCCAAATGCCGGGTAAAAAACTGCTGACGCTAAAGTTTGACTACAAAACCAAATATCTTTTTTCGGGGCAACATTTTTTATTCAGTGTAAATCCTCGCCGGTTGCTGGCAGATTTTTTAGCCGATAAACACATTAAAGCGGCGTGGAAAAAATCCGAGTTTTTGGCTAACGCGGAAATCAGAAAATATTTACTAAGGGCTTTTGCACCACCCAAGCAGCTGTGGTTTGTCACCAATCAGGTTGAACCGGACAATGTTAATCTGAATCTGGCAGCTTATCTGTTTTATCAAGAACTGCTGACTTATTTGAAAGGCATTCTGGGTGAGTCTTTTGCAATGATAAGCAAAGTGCCATCCCTTTCCCTAACCAATATTCCCAACGAAACCATCACTTTGACAGGTTTGGCACCCGGCGAAGTCAAGACGGTATCCGATTCAGCCGCGATGGTACTCACCGGAGTCTGTGAGCGTTATGCTGATGCGGTGTTTATTGAAGAGACGGGGGAATCGAAATGTTTAGCGTTTCCGCTTGGACAGCCTAGTCAGGAGAGTAATACCACTGAAGATGATGAGCCTTGGGTACCCCTTTTTTAAATGAGCACAACGAATTGGGAAGTAAACGAATGTTGGATTAGAAAATTCAAATGTCAAATATTTTTAGTTGATAGATTGGGGCGCATTCCCAAAAAAAGGATCATTATCAATCATACCTTAGTACAACGGATACGCGAAATAAACGGATAAGGCTATCCTAGATTTATTATCCGTCGGACAACTTCGCACTGATATAGATTTTCAGAATAGAATCATCGATCCCAAGTTTCTTGCAGAAACTTGGGATAGATTCCATGGAAATATTTATCCGAAAAGCTATAGATAAACAGCTGCAACATGGATAAGCTCAAAGTCTTAATTGCGATGAATCACAAAACCTTAGGGTGAACCTGGTTTTTATCCGTTCATTACGCGTATCCGTTGTACTTCGCTGTACAAATCTTGAAGCACAGAGAAATCCGATTTCTTGAAGAAATCGGATTTTTTCAGACATTTGATATTATAGGAGGTATTTTTATGAAATTGATAAAACCCATCTTGTTAGGAACAATGCTAGTATCAAGCACCGAGATATTAGCTGTGCCGGTACTTCAAAACGCGCTGGATAAAAACCGGCTATCCAATCCTGACGCGGAAACAACGCCAGTGTTAATTGACAGTACCATGACGGGCAATGTTGCCACCCTCTATTATCCTTGGAATGCGATAAAAATCTTGCCTAACAAGGAAAATGGGATACCTAAGATTGCTTTTACCGCCAGTCCAAAAGGTGTTTTGGTAACCGCAACGGTTTCTTTGGCTGTTCATTGGCTGCAACTCCGAGAATCCGTAGACTACTTTAAAGCAACGCATCCTGACTGGCAACCGGTTAATTTGATGCCGATTCATCCAGAAGCAGGCAAATACGCTTTCGCGCTTAGGTTGGCGAATGGGAAAAGCCACTATTTTGCTAAGCGCAAAGTCGAAAACACTATCCCAACCAATCAGGTTGTTGTGAGCCTTGGTTTGGCGGGTAAAAATGCGAATGATTTTATTCACGCGCTGATGAATGGTGCTGTTATGGAAATCCATTACCAATACCAGTTCAGTGCATTAACCAAAGCTCAAAAGGCTACTGTGCCAGTTCAAGTACACCGTAAGCTTGAACTCAATGGCTATTGTGACGCATTTCCAAGGGCGGGGGGCTGTTTGAACCAGGCTGTTTGCCCAATATGAAAGTGACTGATATTCCCGAAACGTTAAACCGTGAACATATTTGTGAAATACTGCCAGAAATATGCGAACCCGCCCCCACTCTGACAAACCAAGCCCAACCGAAAAACACGGTGGATGATGAACTGGCAGAGTATTGTCAGATGTTTCCTGACGATCAAAAATGCCAGAAACCTAAGATGGCAAGTCTTGATGCGATGAAAGAGATTTGTGAAACAGAGCCTCACACGCAAGAATTTGTGTCCTGCTTTTTCGATCAAGATTGCCATACCTTTAACATAAACTATTCTATTTCAGAATAGAGGAGAATGGTGGGCAACAAAAACACGTAGGGAGCCCTACAAAAAAGAGGAGAATGGTGGGCAACAAAAACACGTAGGGAGCCCTACAAAAAAGAATTTGAATTGTTTGGATATTTATAACTTTGCGGAGAAAAATGATATGCAGTATCCTCTAACAGAACAAATCGGCATTCCCGAACTGCTCACTGGTCGTGAAAAAGAGTTCCGCCTTATCAACAAATGGTTGTCTAAAATCCCTGAGCGAATGTCCAAGTCTAGGGTCATCGCAGCTCGCAGAAAAAGCGGAAAAACCGCGTTCATCCAGCGGATTTTTAATCATCTATGGAGCGAAAACGGCGCGGTGATTCCGTTTTATCTGGATATTCCTGATAACGAAATATGGCTGCCTGAATTTGCTATTAAATATTATTGCGCGTTTGCTTCGCAGTATATTTCTTTTCTGGAAAGGGATGCCTCTCTAGTCACTTCCCACTTTTCTTTGGAAGAAATCAGAGAATATGGCATAGCAAAGTCAATTAAAATGTTTATTCGAGATACAGACTTATTGCAGGAAGGGAAGCATCTTGACTTGATGTGGGAAACCGCCAGTTCTGCCCCACATCGTTTCGCCGTGATATATGATTTGCGCTTTGTGGTGATGTTGGATGAATTTCAGCATATCACCCAGTACATTTACCGGAACGAGGCGTGTACCGGAAAACCGATTGAAAGTATGGCCGGCAGTTACCTCTCTCTGTCGGAATCCAAAGTAGCCCCGATGCTGGTGACAGGTTCCTATCCTGGCATGTTGATAAAAATTCTGGGTAAGTACCTGAAGGGCGGGCGTCTTTCGCACACCGAAATGTCTCCCTATCTGACCACGGCGGAAGGGCTACAGGCCGTGTACAAATACGCCCAATTTGGTGGTGAATCTATTACCAACGAGACTGCCGCGCAGATTAACGAACTGTGCATGGCCGATCCGTTTTTTATCTCCTGTGTTTTTCAGAACGATTACGAGGGCAAAGATATGAGTACTTCTGAAGGGGTGATTGCCGCGGTGAATTATGAGGTGACTTCGAGAGACTCGCAGATGTCCGGGACTTGGAACGAGTATATTTTAATGAGCCTCGAACGCCTCAATGGACCGGATACTAAACAATTGCTGCTGCATTTGAGCAAATATAACGACCGCTACTGGACCCCCCATGAGCTTAAAAAGAAATTGCCTCTGGAATCGGAACCGGATGAAATTCAGCACAAATTGGTGATTCTGGCCGAGTCGGACCTGATTGAGCGGGGCGGTTCGGATATTGATTTCCGAGGGTTGCACGATGGCAGCTTAAACCTGATTTTGCGTCATCGTTTTGAAAAGGAAATCGATGGGTTTGAGCCTGACTTCAAGCCGGAGTTCCAGCAACAAATCGCCGAACTCACTCTGAAAAACCGCAAACTCCAAGGGATGCTCAATAATCTGTCAGGTAAAATGGCGGAATACCAGTTAGCAACCGCCATGCGTAGCCGTAAGCATTTTGTGTTAACTGAGTTTTTTTCAGAAGTCAAGGATACCACCCGCTTGAATCTTACCGCGGTCAAAGAGCGCGTTCTCGTTCAGCGTGAAGATGGCAAAGGTGGAGAAATCGATATTGTGGCTAAATCGGATTGCGGGCGCACGATCCTAGTAGAAGTCAAAAAAACCGAAACCAAAAGCGGTTTGCAGGCGGTGACGGATTTTAAGGAGAAAACGGAAACTTATTGTCGGTGTTTTCCCGCTGAAACCGTTCTGCCGGCTTTTTTGTCGCTGGGCGGGTTTACCTTCGATGCCGAGGTATTTTGCCGAGCGCATGGGATTGCGATGGCGGATCGGATTCAACGGTTTTAATGTTCACAAGCCACAACGGATAGCATCCCTTTCCTTTGACGGATAGCATCCCTAAGAAGGGATGCTATCCGTTACGCTTTTATGGATATCATATATGAAAACAATTATGCCACTCGTTTTTGCCCTCTACTTGATGGGAAATAGTGCCTTTGCAACGCCCTGTTTGGATTCTGGGAAAATCCCGGCGTTGCCATTTACCGGCATTTCGGTGTTTGCGGATTGTGACAATGATCAGATTCTCTATTTTGTGCCAGAGGATTTAAATATAAAAGCGGCTTTATTTTCTGGCAAAAAATCTTTTATCTTTCGCGAGAAAAAAGATGGCACCGCTGTTGTCAAGATGTCCTTTAAACTACTCACTGATAGTAGTACGGTACTTCGGGTGATACGCGCCCTGAAAAGGGATCATAAAAAACAGTACCGAATCAAACCGTTTCGGATTAAGGATGTCAAATTGACGGGTTTTAGTGCTGAAGATGGAGTCATCCGGCAAAAACTCACTGCCAACGGTTCATTTTCGGATAGCACTTTTGCGATTCAACTGAAACTCAATCGTGACGGTGTCGAGTTATGGAAAGAATCCGCCACCGATGATTTTTGGGATGTGGAACCCGCCATGTTGACTTATAAAATGCAGGCGATCAGTGATGGACAACTGGCATGGCGCGAAATTAGACAAGTTTGCAGAAACGAGTATGACCGATGCGCGCCGTGTGCCAACGTGTATCAATATTTCTAAATCGGTGGATAATATCTCGGAAATTCGTACTAGAGTTCAATGTCAACAGCGGTGAGTACAGCTTCTTTCTGGATTTGTTCGGATTATGGCGTGACGGATGCTATCCCTTTGGGGGATAGTATCCGTTTAACCGCCATCACTACTTTTAACAACGGTGAGTACAGCTTATTTCTGGATTTGTTCGGATTATGGTGTGACGGATACTATCCCCCCAAGGGATAGCATCCGTTTAACCGCTACCACGACTTTCAACAAAAGTGAGTACAGCTTATTTCTGGATTTGTTCGGATTATGGTGTGACGGATATTCTAGTATTTCAGAAAAAGTTAGTTGGATTCAAAAGCTTGAAGTTAACAGGAGTCCAATATTTATCGAGGCTCTCCCAAACTAAAGTTTGGACTCCTGCCAAGATTTATCGATGCTTTCCCAAACTAAAGTTTGGACTCCTGCCAAGTATTTATCTATCTTGGTTCTCCCAAACTAAAGTTTGGACTCCTGCAAAAATATTTATCTGAAATACTATATATCGGGGATAGTTTAACCGCCATCACTACTTTCAATAACAGTGAGTACAGCGGATTGCGTGACGGATGCTATCCCTTTGGGGATGTTCTACTGAGTATAGATGATATAATCCGAACAATCCGTAAATCCGTTGTACTGACTATATATGATATAAGAAATCAGAACAATCAGTAAATCCGCTGTACTACTTAGGAGGCCTTATGCAAAAAACACCCATTATCCTAACCCTGGCGTGGTTCGCCCTGGTTGCCACGGCACTGCCCCACGGTCTTATGCGGGACACCGATGGAATGTTATGAAAAAGCCATGGGAAAACTGCAACAGGCGTTAAACATTGTTGAAACGCAACGGATAGAAAATGAGCAACTGCAAAGGAAAGTTGCACAGATGGAGAAGCAAATTGCTGAACTCCAGATTCGTGTTAATCGTGTTTACCGTTACCTCGACAATGGCGATGGCACTGTCACGGATAATCGGACCGGGCTTATTTGGTTAAAAAACGCGAATTGTTTTGGCAGACAACATTGGAGAAAAGCCATGCAAAGTGCTGCCAATCTGGCTCATGGACAATGTGGACTTCGTGATGGTTCGAGTCGTGGAACATGGCGTTTGCCGACTATTGATGAGTGGAAAGCGATGATAGACACGAAATATGTGGATAGGGAAAATTATAGCCAGCCGGCACTCTCCAATGCTGCTGGTAATGGCCCTTGGACTGAAGGTGATGTGTTCTCGGGCGTGCAGACGGACAACTACTGGTCGTCTACAACAAACAAATTCTCCTCAGCATTGGACGTGGACCTCAACGACGGCAGCGTCGTATTCCGCAAGTCTTTCACCTGCCACGTGTGGCCAGTGCGTCGCAGATATTCCCATCCCTTAGATATTCCTTATCATTCCCCAGGTGAGCTTTGATTTTTTAATTGCTTTTTTTGATTGAATTTAAAAATTGTCTGAATCAGAATTAAAGAATTAAAGAATTTTCAGAATGAATATCGCGGAAATCCACAAATCAGGTAAATTCTGATTCAGACAGTGTATTTTGTGATTAATGTGAGGTTTTTAAAAGGAACCCGCCATGCCAATAAACCATATCGTCTACACCACACTGATATCATTGCTGATTTTGATGCCAGCAACCCATGCCAACGTTACCACCCTTGATTGGAGAAACTTCAAAACAGCACCAACAACCCTTGCTTTAACCAGCCCCACTCAAACCTTGGTGATTCAGGCGGATGATTTGGATTTGGGTCAATTGACATTTCCCAAACCTCACACCCAAAACACGCCGATGAATGTGGTACTGATTGCTGATACCTTGCGGCTGTCGCAGTTAGCCACGTTTGAACTATCAAACCCTCACGGAGTCGGAGGCAATCTGCTCATTTTGGCGCGACAAATTGTCGTGGGTGAAGATGGGGTGTTGAGTTTCAGAACCATTGGAGCGCCTTGTGGCAATCTCCTGATTTTTTATGGCACAACCAGTTTTAACGCGAGAACCAAACCGGTTGAAGCTGGGGCGCGTTTTCAATTCGTTACCCAACAGCTACATCAAGCGACATTTTCTCGCGGCCCTGAAAAGTTTAACCCTGCCAACGTCATCGACAAAAAACGGGTATTCCGCCAAATGTCAGTCGATATCCTACAAGATAAGGTCATCAGGCAGCCAACCTGGGCACCAGAATATCCAAAAGCCTTTAAAAGGGGCACAGCCTTAAAAGGCGCGGTCTGGTTTACCTGTGCCAGCTATACAGCTAACAGAAGCGAATTTATCTGTTCTCAAGCGGTGGGGGCGAGTGCCAAGTATGTTCCAAACGCTGCTCGGTTAGACTTATCTCATTGGATCATTGCTCAACTTGAGAAACTGAAAAAACCGGTAGATATGTTGGTATTATTCGGTGGTAGAAACAAACTCGCGGCCCATCTCCAACCCTTGAAAACCTTGATGATGATGGGGGCCGACCTGATAGTGGATTCTGATAGAAAACGGTATCGGCAACTGGTGATTGAGTTAATCAACTTGTTGCCTTCCCCAGAAATAACCGTTGCGCCAGTGATTTTGGGTAATCCAATGATGGGTGAGGAACAGGTAGTGCAGTTTTTTATTAAAAATTACGAAAACGAAGACGTGTTTTGTTCTTCTATTCGGGTTCGCGCCAGAGTGGCGGATCGCGATGGCCGTTTTGTCGCATGGCATAATGTGATTGCTCGTGATGTCGTTATACCCGCCGGTTCCCTGACAACACAGCAGGAAGCCAGCAAAGAGATTCTTAACGCATTTAAGCAGCAATTTGAGCAGCCGCGTATTGTGGACTTAGATAAAGCCAGTTATCGTTGTCAGCCGAAATGGTTATCGACAATACAGCCATAACAATTTTTCCCCAGGTGGAACCTGGGGCTATTCATATTCAACCCAAAAAGGGTTTACGTGGATGTGACAATTTCTCAGGAGTACAAGGCGAACCTGGTACGAAAAATGGCAAAAGTCTCCTAACAACCACGTGCAAGGTTCGCCTTGCACTCCTAACAACCTGGTACGATTGCTAAGGTAACGAGAATGCGCGCCGGTGTGGGAACCAGAAAACGAGAAAACCAAATTATGAATAGACTTTTCAATTATCCTTATCTGATTGCCTGTGGGCTAATGTCCTTACCTTTTGTAAGTTTGGCGTTAGACTGCAACGGCCCGTATCCACCTTCGGGGCCTTGTATTGAATGTACAGTCAAATTTAGTCATCCCGCACAGTTATTAGAAGCACCGCCGCTTTATTGGGATGTTTGCAAAGGGGAGAACCATGCTGAAACGAAGATTGTCTATTTTTTGCCCACCAGTATCTCGCCCCTTATCAAACGTGGTAAACTGGCAACGCGGCTCAGGACGTTAAAGAATGGCGATTTGAAATTGATTGCCACGCTTAACTATCATCCTTGGGGTAAAGATTCCTTGATCTGGGCGTTAAGAATCCGCTACCCTAATCTGAAAATCCGGCCGATTATCCCGTGGCACTATGAATCCAAGTTTTTTGGTAACATGAATGGTTGGATAAAAAAGCTCAAAATCTGGACAACGCCCTCTGGTGTTGGTATTTTTAACAAACTGACTTTGACCATTGTTTTTCATCAGCAGTTTGCCAAGCAAGTCAAGGCTGCATTGTCTCGTGAACTGGGATTATTAGGGAAAGTGACATTTGTCTATAAAGGCTATAATCAAGCGGGCGATGAATACGATCAGATTAAACATCCGCAGGCGATTCATTTGGGTGGATTGCATTGATTTCGTCCAAACGGATGCTATCCCTTCTTAGGGATAGTATCCGTAAAATCAAACTTGGAGAATGAATAATTATGAATAACACCAACTTTGCAAAACTGGTTGGACTCTGGTTATTGGTTGCGGTGCTGCCACGCGCCGCAATTGCTGAATTACATGATATCACGATTGATGTCGTGTCTAAGGGGGCATTTGTGATTTTTTTCCTGAAAAATTACGAAACCCGCGATTTTCAATGTGCCTCAATTCGGGTTCAGGCAACGGTGACAGATAAGGATGAACGTGTCGCACTGCGTACCATTATGGCGCGGCATATAACACTCCCTGCCGGTTCCCTAGAAATTCGGCTGGAAGCCGGCAAAGAAATTATCGGCGCATTGAGAAACGAGATGAATCAACCGCGGATTGTGGGACTACATAAACTCACTTACCGTTGCGAGCCTAAACCCGTTTCTGTGGTTACCGACAAAAAAGTTTTCCGTGATCGTTTAAAAGATGGCAGCTTAGGCCCCGATATGGTGTGGATTCCGGCCGGTTCCTTTAGGATGGGAGACGTTCAGGGGAGCGGTGAGTCAGATGAGCAGCCGGTGCATGAAGTGTCTGTGGCTCGCTTTGCAATGGGGAAGTATGAAGTGACATTTGCGGAATATGACAAGTTTGCCAAAGCGATGGGCAGAAAAAAGCCAAGCGATCAGGGTTGGGGACGCGGTAATCGGCCGGTGATTAATGTGTCTTGGGACGATGCTAGTGCTTATGCCCAGTGGTTAAGCCAACAAACGGGCCAACAATATCGTCTACCTACCGAGGCCGAATGGGAATATGCGGCCCGGGCCGGCACGACAACTTCACGCTTTTGGGGGAATAATCCCGATGAAGCTTGTCGTTATGCGAATGTCGGGGACCAAACCGCAAAAGAGAAGCTGGATTGGCCATGGTTGGATCATAATTGCCGGGATGGCTATGTCTATACTGCGCCAGTGGGTCGTTTTAAACCAAATGATTTTGGCTTATTTGATATGTTGGGCAATGTCTGGGAGTGGACATGTTCCGAGTATGAAGGCAAATATAACGGCAAAGAGAAACGCTGTTTAGACAAAAATAAGGCAACAAATGATGGCCTTTTCGTCCTGCGCGGCGGCTCGTGGTCCTACGAGGCGGGGAGGGCGCGGACGGCGTACCGCAACCACTGGACGCGGACGGAGCGCGGCGGGTACGACGGCGTGCGGCTTGTCAGGATTTTTTAACCCTTGATCCTTTTCCCTTTTACCCTTTTAAGGTTTTCAGGTGGGGGGGTCTGGGGGGAATTCCTCCCCCCAGGATCGATTTTTTTTTTGGTATTTAGGGAATTTTATTAAGGGTCTATAAAAATCTTATAGCTGCGATAACCGGTGATTGTTATGATTGCTGTGAGGGTATTATTGTCTGAGTACAATGACTCTAGTTCATTCATCAGGCGTCACTTGACAATGTCACTGTACAAGGTTCGTCTTGTACTCCTGAGAAACTGTACAAAGTTCGCTTGAAACGAATGAGAAACTGTACAAAGTACGCTTGAAACGAATGAGAAACGGTACAAAGTTCGCTTGAAACGAATGATAAATTGTACAAGGTTCGCCTGAAACGAATGATAAACTCGTTTATTTCGCCAATTCGTTGTACTAAGGGGGTGGCACGGAAACTTAAATTGCGACATGTTAAAACGGATACTATCCCGAAACCAGGGATAGCATCCGTCAACTGTTAAAACGGATACTATCCCGAAACCAGGGATAGCATCCGTCAACTGTTAAAACGGATACTATCCCGAAACCAGGG
>QNER01000175.1 GCA_003646175.1 Candidatus Parabeggiatoa sp. nov. 1 | reverse complement strand
TTTTCAACAAAACTTGGTTATTTGCAAAATGACAATTCAAATTATTTTGGCATGGTAAGATGATTTAATATAACCTGATGATCAAGTTTTCCACTACCGCCAGTAACGATGGATCATGGCTCAAAGCTCAACGGCGTATCATGGCACTCGCCCATCGCGCCGTAGGGAGTTAGTCTGCTTTAGCAGACTTGAGCTTTTAGCATGGGGATTTATCCCCATGCTAAAAAACTTGATCATTGAGTAAAAATCAATCATACCCGCGACTTAAACAACATTAGGAACAATGGTATGCCTAACGATGATAAAAAGACAACCTGTATCAGAGAAGCGATTGTTTTATTTGAACTTGACTATCCCTGTGATTCTTGTGTATGGCGTGTGCTATTACCTAACTACAAGCCGCATCTTGACGAAAATGATCCACTAGAGAGGGGTATTCAAAAGGTTTTTCAAGAGACACCAGCCGATGTCGCAAAGGCAGCGATTGATGAAGATGTTCAAATGACAGAACAAGGTAAAGCATCGACCGAAATTGACCAAGTTCTAACAAAGCGGCTCAATAGAAGCACAAGGCTTACTCTTGAGGATGTTCTTGCAATAGTCCGAAATGAGCCAACCCAATTAGAGAATGTTAAGGCAATCACTCTGGCTCGCTGGCAAAATATGAAGGCCATCGCTAAGGCGGTAAACCAACGTCTGTTAGAATGTCAGAAGCAGGTGGAGCGCGAGACTGGAAAACGCCCTAATCTTTCCGAGTGCCAGTGCCTATTAATATTACGATTAAGGATTGAATTGGATTTGAATTACAACGCCATTGGTGCCATTATTGGCAAAACAGAACAAGCCACACGTCAAGCTGCCCACAGATGCTACCTAAAAATGCGGCCATATTTTAAAAGGTGTCTGTCACGAGTTCATTGAATAATGATACTCTTAAATAAAACCGAAGGAGAAGAGTATGCAAACTCACGAAGAACTGATGACTGAACAAGAATTTGATGTTTTTTGGAACATCTTAGGCGGAGAACCGGCCCCCGCCAATGCGAATCCCAACCTAGTGACCGAAGCCAACGCGTTTCGTGGCGGATTACTTGCCGCGCTGCAAACGCCACCACCAAAGCGGATCAAATTGGGCCAATGGTTACAGGGACAATTTGCTGAGGCCATTGCAGCGGGCTGGTTGCCATTAAAAGAAAATTTTCGCAAACCTATTCCGGCTTTTAAGTCAGGTGTGGTAATTAAACGCTCCAAGCGAATTCACTTAGATAAAGATCAAATGGTGGTTCTCATTATTAAATTAGAAGAACTTGAAAATCAACAACTTAAATTAATCTTCAGGGTTACGGTCACGGACGAACCAGACGAACCGGATTGTTTACCACCAACGCTTAAATTGACTGTCACCAATCAATCTGCCCAAGTGTATGAAGTGAAGGCTGGCGATCATCACGATTACCTAGAACAAGAATGGCGATTTGAAATTGGCGAACAATTTAGGGTGACACTCGCCTTAAATGATATTGAAATAACCGAATATTTTGCAGTTTGAAGCACTTTTGGGACTAACAATACTGTGAAGTTACTGACGAAACCTTAGATATTCGGGTAGTCCTGCACAGAGTAGTGATAAACAATTATTGGACATTTAGAAACCAAGTTTTTTCAATAAACTTGGTTTCTCCGAACGAATTTATGCCGGACTACCGATCTTGGTTTGTCCAGACTAAAACTATTTGGAAAATAGTGAGTAACGATCATGACCAAATTAGTCAAGCTTAAAATTGATGAAGGTAACTTTGAAGTTGGCTTTAAAGTGACCGTGGAAATTGGTGAAGATGGCAAACCTTATGACACAGAATTTAAAGGCCGATTGCCATCATACCCAACTATTCCTAATGATTATCAAGGTTGGCGGACAAACTATCTAACACTAGAAGATTCTTGGTGTGGCCCTGTTATTAGTGGTGCAAAAGCTGGCAGTAAGAAAGAGGAAACTATACAACTTCTTGAATTAGCCACAGACTCGGCAACAAGTTTTCACTCTAATTTCACCAATTGGCTCAATTCTACAGATGATAAGGAATTCCAATTTTTTAAGAGTAAGTTATGCCAAAAATTAGGAGATGAATCCACCGAGATTAGAGTTATCATTCAGACTGAGGACACCCTGCTGAAAAAACTGCCGTGGCATGAATGGGATTTGTTTGCAGACCGATACACCAATGCGGAAGTCGCGGTGGGCGCGACGGAGTTTGAAAAACCCATCTTTCCAGTTACTTCAAATCAACTGAGAATTTTAGCCATTTTAGGCAATAGCGAAGGCATTGATATTAAAAAAGATCGCGAAACGTTAGAGAGCCTCGAATCATCACAAGTTCATATAGAATTTCTCGATGAGCCAAATCGGGCAGAAATTAGCGATGAACTATGGAAAGATAACTGGAACATTCTCTGTTTTTCTGGGCATAGTTCTGGTAAAGATGAAAAAGGTTATTTCTCTATTAATCGCACCGACGACAAAAAAATGACCATTGGCGAATTGAAATATGGCTTAAGAGAAGCGATTAAGCGCGGGCTGCAATTGGCGATTTTCAATTCTTGTGATGGATTGAAATTGGCTGAGGACTTAGCGGATTTAAACATCCCGCAAGTCATTTTTATGCGCGAACCGGTGATAGATAAAGTGGCTCATGCGTTTTTGAAACGATTTCTAAAACAGTTTTATCAGGGTGAGTCTCTGTATTTAGCAGTGCGCCATGCACGGGAACGGCTCATTGAAATCGGTTATGACGAAGAATTTCCGGGGAGCCGTTGGTTACCGGTTATTTTTCAAAATCCTGCTGTCAAACCACCCAGTTGGAGGGAGTTAAAAGGATTTCCTAAACCGCCTAATCCTTATCGCTATTTATCTCCGTTTCGTGAAGAGGATAGCGAGTATTTCTTTGGGCGAGAACCGGTGATAGACAGATTGCAAAATCTGGTTGAGAAACAAAATTTTGTCATGGTATTAGGTGCGAGTGGTAGCGGCAAATCGTCGGTCGTTTATGCCGGATTAGTACCCCGCTTACGTCAACAAAAACAGTGGCTGATTGCCCATTTTCGCCCTCAGTCTAATCCATTTTATCAACTGGCTCAGGTGTTAGTACCGCTGCTTCATACCGATAAGCAAACCCAAAGTCAAGAATTGACTCCCGTTGCCAAAGCACTTTACGACGATAAAAGAAAATTGTCCAAAATGGTACAAGACATCAGTAAAAGTCATGCCAATCAACAATTATTACTGATTGTCGATCAGTTTGAAGAACTTTATACCTCAAATTCTGAAGAGGTACAACACCGTTTTCTTGATCAATTGCTACAAGTCATAGAAGCGACTTCACAACAAAACGCATGGGAAAACTTACCTCAGTTTACCTTGCTTATCACGCTACGAGCGGATTTCTTAGGGAAAGTCTTGGATTATGCACCGTTTGCGAACCTGTTAGCGGCTCCAAATGACAGAAGAAAAGTTCCAAATGATATAAAATTGGGTTCTATGGTAAAAGAAGGACTTAAAGAAGCTCTCGAAAAACCCGCTGAAAAGCAGGGCGTGACAATTGAGGCCGGTTTAACCGGCCGCATTCTGCAAGATTTGGAACAGGCACCGGGCAATTTATCGTTACTGGAGTTTGCCATCGCTCAGTTATGGAAACGCATGAGCGACAACATAATCAGACATAAAGATTATGACGCGATTGGTGGCATCAAACAAGCTATAGCCAAATATGCCAACGATTTTTATAAAACTTTGACTCCAAAAGAACAAGCAACCTTACGTCATATTATGGTGCAATTAGTACTGCCTGGTGAAGGTACGGATGACACTCGCCAAGTAGCCACTCGCCGTCAAATAGGAGAAGAAAATTGGCACTTAGTTATCCGTCTGGCTGATGCACGATTGGTAGTCACTGGACGGGATAAGGATACCAAACAAGACACGGTTGAGTTAGTTCATGAAGCTTTGATCAGCCACTGGGAACGGTTACAATCTTGGGTCAATAAAAATCGCGAGGCTTTGAGACTAAAGCGCGATATAGAAACGGCTGCCAAGGAGTGGGAAGCGCATGGCAAGTCTAATGATTATCTTCTGCAAGGCCCCAAATTAAACATCGCCGAAGAATATTTTAATGTATAAGTAGGGACACAAAAATATTTTAACACTTTTTTAAAAATAAATCCGATATTTTTGGACTTGACTCGGATTTATTTACGGTTTTAAATGCCGCAAAACTTTTGCGGCACTACTACTTAATAACACCATTGAGGACTACTTTAATGAATGACGCTGACAAAATGCGACTCTCGGAGTTGCCTCAAGAGTTTGTCCAAGCGAGCCTAATAGAACGTACTCGCTCTATCAAAGAAGAAGAAGAACGCAGACAACGAGAATTACAAACCGCACAAAAGTTAGCTGAAGAATCAGAAGCCAGACGAAAAGCTGAAGAAAATGCGCGTTATCAGGCAGAACAGAGAGTCGCACAACAAGCAACTGCTAACAAAAAACTTCAGAAACGAGCAATCGTACTGGCATTGTCCTTGATGATGGCGATAGGTGCTGGAGTTTTAGCTTGGTTCAACCAACAACAAACTGAAGCTCAACGAATAAAAGCTGAAGAACAGCGGAAATTGGCTGAAGAACGACGAATAGAAGCAGATGAACAACGGCAAGTGGCTGAAGAACAAAGAAACAAGGCATTTTTTAGTCAATCTTTGAGGTTGGCTAATTTGGCACGGCAAGAGATAAATAATGGTGATTTTATAAATGGCATATTGCTGACATTAGAGGCGTTACCTGAAAATATTTTTGACAAGATACCTTACGCGAACGAAGCGGAAATACAATTAAAACGTGCTATTTTGGACATGAATAGTGCTATTTTGGACATGAATAGTGCTATTTTTGAAATGTTCGACATGCGTAGGACGAAATCATTTTTTCCTAATATAGGAAAGAAAGTCATTTTTAACAAAAATAGCATAAAAATTATCACTTTCAATAAAAAAAATATATATATATGGGATATTAAGAACGGTAAATTACTCAATCTGATTGAAATGGATAATATCCGTTATCCCATTTTTAGTTCAGATAACGAATCTATTATCAATTTCTCTCAGCGGTTAGATTTACTACTTTCTCGCCCTGTAATAGGTGAGACAATAAAATTGTCCAAATTGTTGTCCAATTTTTTGTTTTTGCATGGTACCAATATACCTTTCTATACCCCAGGATTGAAGAATGGATTCAATTATTTTAGTATATTGAATATATCTCCTAAAAATTATAACGCTAACTTGTGGAATACAAACAAAGCTAAAGTGTTTGTGGATGATAAAAATAGCATAGGGACGCCGATAACTAAATTTTCTGATAACAGTCTAATAAATCTTAGTATCGGGAGTCAAATTTTTGCTACCTCTTTATTCAAGAATCCTGAAGTACACTTATGGGAAATAAAAAGTGGTAAACTATTTAATAAAATTGGGATACCATCTACACTGAAAAAAGTATTTCAGGATGCAAAAAAAACTTCTTATATGTGTAAAAATATGGAATTGTCTGAAGTGATTCACGTAAATTACGTGGAACTCAGTCCAGATAACCGATACATTATAATAAACTATAAGATTTCTCCAAAACTTATAAACTGTTGTTCTTCTAATACTTTTTCCTGTTTCAGCTTATTAGGCACTTTCTTCGTATGGGAAATAGATAGTAATGCTAAAATTATCGATAGACTTAACATTTTATCAAAACTTTCCTCAAAATATTTTAAAAACAATACTCATTTTACTCCCAATAGCAAGTTTTTTGTCAATTTTGATTATTATAATGAATTATTTATTTGGGAATTAAGTACTAGCAAACGGGTCAACCAGTTTAAAGTAGATCATCGTATTATAGATATGTATTTCAGTCCAGATAGTAGGTTTCTTGCTACTATCAATTTCAATCCTAATGATGATTATGGTAAGAGTATTGTCTACCTATTGGAATTAAATAGCGGAGAAGTGTTCAAGAAGCTTAAAGGACATGTAAATGAGGTTTATGATCTCACTTTTAGTCCGGATGGTAAATATCTTGTCACAACTTCAACAGATAGTATCCGTTTATGGGAAGTCAGTAGTGGCGAATTAATCAACGCGATTGAGTGGCATAAATATGTTATTAACAATCTCTCTTTTACTCCGGATGACAAAGCAATTTTTAGTGCATCAAAAATTAATACCACTCAAAAACTTATTGAACATGCCAAGAAAATCGTTCCCCGTTGTCTTACAAAAGATCAACGCAAAAAATTCTTTTTACCGCCAAGGCAAAGTCATACTCTGATAGAAAAAGGGGAAAAACGAGCACAAATAGGTCAAATTGATGAGGCCATTGCTCTATTTGAACAAGCACGAAAACTTGAATATTGCCACAAGTTTAATCCAAAAAAAATATCCCAATTGATTTATGTGAATACGCTGTTTGAAACTGGAGAAAAGTTCGCACGAACCGGTCATATTGAAGAAGCCTTAGCTCAATTTAAACAAGCACAAGCACTTGTTTATTACTTTGCTCCCAAAAATAATGACCAATATTTAGAAAAGAGAGAAATACTAGCAATCCAAGAAAAAAGAGAAAAAATTATAGCGTCTTTTCCACAACAACAAGGCAAAATTGACCCAGAATTTGAATTTATAGCAAGCCTACTAAAAAGAAAACAAGAAACTTCTGCTACCATTTGTAGATATGGCAGTTTGTATGGGTATGCTGCTAAAGTGATAGAATTTTGTGATAAAGCGGTAGCACTTGCCACAAAAGGAGATTGTCATATTCGAGATAGCCGTGCATTAGCAAGAGCATTGACTGGTAATATTAAAGGTGCTATTAAGGATTTTCAGTCTTTTGTGGCTTCTGATTGTGAAGATGATGATGAAAGCAAAAAACAACGGCAACGTTGGATAGAAGTACTGCGTCGTGGTGAAAATCCTTTTACGCCTGAAGAACTTGAACGTTTGCGTAGCGAGTAAAATTGAATGGGGAGGAAAATGGTAGCAAACCTCACAACATGATTACGGAAAACAAAGGCATTCGCGTCTTCATCCCGAACTGGGCGGTGGGCGCCGGCTGGGGGTGGTTTGAATGATCCATGCCAGAACAACACAAGACTTTGGTCTTTGGCACAATATATGGGCAACCACCGCCCTCACGAAAAAACCTGTCCAAACTTACCTAAAGACACTCTTGGTACCATTGAATTAACCCGACAAGCGAGAGAACTACTTAAAGAAGGCAAAACAGAACAAGCCAAAGCCAAATTCGCCCAAGCGAAAAAACTCGATGCGAATATGGTTTTTGGAGATGAGTTAACGGATTGAAGGTTGCCGACAGGATAAAAAAAGTCTGAATCAGAGACGTAGTAGCCCGTAGGTTGGAGTTCGCTTGCGAACTCCAACAGCATTTTACACCAATAATATTGGACTTACCGAAGTTCATTAACCAACGGAGTAGCTACCATGACCAAATTAGTGACCCTTAAAATTGCTAAAGGAGCGCCTTAATGAATGATGCTGCTGACAAAGTGCCACTCTCGAATTTTGCTCAAGAGTTTGTCCAGAAAAGTATCAAATATAGACAAAACAGACGCTATAGCCTGATTAGTATTGTGACTGCCGTGATTTTGGTGTTGGCTGGGTTTGCTTTTTATGCCAATGAACAACGAATAGAAGCAGAAAAACAGCGAGAAGTGGCGGTAGAACGAGAAATAGAAGCTAAAGAACAACGGATAGTGGCTGAAAAAGAACGAAGAGAAGCAAATAAACAGCGGAAAGTGGCTGAAAAACGACGAATAGAAGCTGAAGAACAGCGGAAAGTGGCGGAAGAAGAACGACGAATAGCTGAAGAACAACGGAAAGTGGCGGAAGAACGACGAATAGAAGCTGAAAAACAGCGGAAAGTGGCGGAAGAACAACGAAAAGACGCATTTCGTCACCAATCTTTGTTGTTGGCTGATTTGTCACGACAGAAAACCGAAAAAGGCAATACCCTTATCGGGATATTATTGGCATTAGAAGCTTTGCCTGAAGATATGTCTTCACCTTATCGCCCTTATGTATTTGAAGCCGATTTTCAACTAAATCGTGCTATTTTTAAGCGAATTGGACGCTTTTTGATAATGCCGCATACACCAAATGTTGCTTTTAGCCAAGATGGAACTAGGATGGTTTATGCTGATGAAGGGGGAGTTCTTCGCCTTTGGGATATTTCCAATGGTAAAATGTTATATACGTTCAAAGGATATCATCAATCTGAGGTCATACACGCCTTCAGTCCCGACGGTAAGTTACTGGTAACAGCCAGTAGGAATGATAACACTGCCCGCCTGTGGAATCTTGAAACCGGCCAACAGGTTAAGGTGCTAGAACATCAAGATAAAGTTTGGGATGCTACCTTCAGTTCCGACGGGAAGTTACTGCTAACGGCGAGTGGGGATAACATCGTCCGCCAGTGGAGTCTTGAAACTGGCCAACTGGTCACTAAAGTATTAGACTTTAGAGACAGTTACGGTGCTATCTTCAGTTCCGACGGGAAGTTACTGGTAACAGCCTCAATTAGAAAAGGCACTAACCTGTGGAATATCGAAACCGGCAAACATATCAAAGTTTCAGGGCAAATAATACCCGGTGCCATCAGTCCCGATGGGAAGTTCTTAGTAACTTCATTTGACGAAACTACCGCCTACCTGTGGAATATCGAAACAGGTCAACGGAAGGTGCTAGAAGGGCATCAAGGAAATGTATTGAATGCAGCTTTTGAGCTAGAAGGGGGACTGAACGCCGCGTTCAGTTCCGACGGAAAGTTATTGGTAACTGCTTCTTTATCTGATAAGTCCGCTTACCTATGGGATGTAGAAACCGGTAGGCGGCTCAAGGTGCTAGGAGGGCATCAAGGCGTTGTATTGAATGCAGCAGCAGCCTTTAGTCCCGACGGAAAGTTACTGGTAACGACCAGCAAGCATAACAACCTCGTCCGCCTCTGGAATGTTGAAACTGGCTGGCCGGTCAAGAGGCTGGCTGGGCATAAAAATGCTGCTTTCATTCCTGATGGGAAGCTACTACTGGTAACAGATCAGGGGGATAACACCAGGTTGTGGAATATCGAAACCAGCCAACAATGGGTCAAGGTACTAAAAGGGCATCAATCTTTTGTTTTTCAGGCAACCTTTAGTCCCGATGGGAAGTTACTGGTAACAACTAGTGGGGATAGCACCGCTCGTCTGTGGAATGCTGAAACTGGTCAACATCTCAATATCTTAGAAGGGCATCAATCGGTTGTCTGGAAGGCCGTCTTCAGTCCCGATGGAAAGTTATTGGTGACAACTAGTGAGGATAACACTGCTCGCCTGTGGAATGTTGAAACAGGGCAACAACTCAAGGTGCTAGGGCATAAAAATGTTTTGAATGCGGTCTTTAATTCTTATGGGAAATTACTGGTAACGGTTAGTAGGGATAACACCGCTCGTCTATGGAATGTTGAAACAGGCCAACAGGTCGAAGTACTAACTGGGCATAAATACATACACGCCGCTTTCAGTCCCGACGGAAAGTTACTGGTAACGGTTAGTGAGGACAACATCGTCCGCTTCTGGAATCTTGAAACCGGCCAACAGGTCAAAAAAGTAGTACTAGAAGGCAAAAATATTATCAGTTATCATGCAATTTTAAGTTCCAACGGGAAGTTATTGGTAACGGCTAGTGGAAATATCGCCCACTTGTGGAATGTCGGAACAGGCCAACTGGTAAAGGTGTTAGAAGGATATCCAGCGGCTTTTAGTCCTAACGGAAAGTTACTGGCAACGGTTAGTAGGGATAATACCGTTAGCCTATGGAATGTTGAAATAGGCCAACGGCTCAAGGTGCTGGCTGGGCATAAAAATTCTGTCACACACGCCGCTTTTAGTCCCAACGGAAAATTACTGGTAACAGCAGCTAGTTTGAGTTTGGATAGCACCGCCCGTATATGGCATGTTGAAACTGGCAAACTGGTCAAGGTGCTAGAAGAACATAAAGGGCAAGTTAACCATGCTACCTTTAGTCCCGATGGGAAATTACTGGTAACAGCTTCATCAGATCAGACAGCCCGTCTGTGGCACGTTTTTTCCACCCAAGACTTAATTGACTATGCAAATAAAATCGTTCCGCGCTGTCTTACCCCTGAACAACGCCAACAATTCTTTTTACCTGAATCTAAAAGCCAACCGTTTATAGATAAAGGAAAAGAGTTAGCCCAAGCAGGTAAAATCGAAGAAGCCACCGCTCAATTTAAAAAAGCACGAGAACTTGAGCGTTGCCACAAGTTTGAGCCAGAAGACAAAGCCCGATACATTTACGCTAACTTCTTGATTGAAGAAGGAGAAAAATTGGCATATCAAGGCCAAATTGATGCTGCTGTTGCCAATTTTCAAAACGCACAAAAAGTTGATTCCCGCTTTAAGTTTGGTGATATTGATAATTATGTCAGACAAATTGCAGGGCAAAATGAAAAATAAGCGAATATTAGAATGGTGAGGTAGCAAACCTCACCTTCTTACCAAAGGCATTCGTGTCTTTATCCCAAACTTAGCGGTGGGCGAAACCGACTGGGTGGTTTTTGAATTACCCGTGCCAGAGCAACGTAAAGGATGCTAACAAGATAAAATATTTATAAATCATATATTTATTAACATGTCGGTTGGAGTTCACTGGCAAACTCCAACAATATTTTACACCAATAATATTGGACTTACCGAAGTTCATTAACCTACGGAGTAACTACCATGACAAAATTAGTGACGCTTGAAATTGGTGACGGTGATTTT
>QNER01000174.1 GCA_003646175.1 Candidatus Parabeggiatoa sp. nov. 1 | reverse complement strand
CATTGAAATAGGAACGATATTAGTAGAGCAAGCGAAAGACAGCATGCATGAAATCATTACCTCCTTTCAACATGTGACAGATATCACGTCTAACATTTCAAAAGCGAACCTTGAACAATCTAAAGGGATTAAACAAATTAATATTGCGATTGCACAGATGGACAAAATGACGCAGGAAAATGCGGCACTTGTTGAAGAAGTGGCTGCTAATGCCACCGGATTAGCAGAGCAAGCGGCTAAACTCACGGAAGCTTTTGGACAGTTCAAGGGTCATTGGTAATGGGCTTCAGGGGTAATAGGTAATGGGTAATAGGTTTGTTTTGGATTTTTCAAGATTTCGTTCCATTATTTCCACCCGTTTTGTGAACAACGCCGTTCATAAGTATTCACTGTAGGGAATGTTGGGGAACTAGTGCATGATCGCTCCAATACCGAGCCCACCCTCCAGCCAACAGCAGCCGCTGTTGTCTGAAAGCTATCGTGCCTAAAGGGCACTACAAGAGGGTACCGTCTGTTTCAACTTCTGATCATCTTTTAGCTATGAGCCCATCGCTACTGGCAGTGGTATGGAAACTTTCGCTATCCTACACTGGACTATAAATTTATGGTAACTGTAAATATTTTTGTTATAGTCGTCCAAAAATTTTGCACCAAAAGCTTCAAAATTTGGCAAACATATCAGGTTTTTACCGTCCAAAATGGTAATATACACTTACAAGCAAACTTTCGTTTGCATTTTTGCAACAAACTAAAATTTGCACTCCATCTTTATTACAGATTCATTTATAGCCGGAAAATTATCAAAAGCAAAATAAAAAATAGGAAAAGGCTAATTCGTAATGAGTGCTTGAACTAAAATTCCCTGAAATCTTGGGAATGCTTTAGAACATTCAAGAAGAACTATTTGTTAACTTATTGTTTTTATTATCCATTACCCATTATCCTAATGAATTACCCGTCAAGCCATTACCATGAGAACATCATTTACCGTTTTCAATTTTCAAGGTGACTTATATATATGGATGATATTGACACTCAAAATATCGAATTGCAACTCCTGTTGCAGGCCATTTATCTCAAATATGGCTATGACTTTAGAAATTACGCCAAGGCTTCAATAAAACGGCGGGTTCAACATCGGCTTGTCAAAGAAGGGCTGGACAGTATTTCCGCCATGCAGTACAAACTACTCTACGATGTCTCTTTTTTTGAAAGATTGCTGCTGGATTTGTCCATCAATGTCACAGAAATGTATCGTGATCCAAGTTTTTATCTGGCACTGAGAAAAACCGTTGCGCCGGTGCTAAAAAACTTTCCCTTTCTTAAGATATGGCACGCTGGTTGCTCTACCGGGGAAGAAGTGTATTCTATGGCTATTGTTCTAAAAGAAGAAGGATTATATGATCGCACTCAGATTTACGCGACGGATATGAATGAAGTGGTGTTAAGACAAGCCAAGGATGGCATTTTCGATATCAGCCGGTTGAAACAATACACGGCAAACTATCAAAAGGCAGGTGGACAGGAATCATTTTCAGATTATTATACGGCACATTATAACCATGTCGTTATGGATAAATCACTTAAGGAAAATATTTTATTTTCGGATCACAACCTCGCCACTGATGGCGTTTTTGGGGAAATGAACTTGATTATGTGCAGAAACGTGTTGATTTATTTTAACCGTGACTTGCAACATAGGGCTTTAGGTTTGTTTCACGATAGTCTTTGCACCGATGGTTTTCTCTGTCTCGGTTCCAAAGAGAGTATCCGCTTTTCTCAATACTCTGATGTTTTTGAAGATGTTGTCAGAGAGGAAAAAATTTATCGCAAATTAAATTGATGGCACGGACTGAGAGCTAGAGTTTGGAGTTTGGAGTCGTCTTGCTATTGTAAGGGACTCCCAAATAACTCTTTTTTTTGAGCGTAGTTCGATATTTTTTGATTCCCTTCTTATGAAAACTCATTTTTATATTTTTAGCCATAAGTTGCTAAGTAATTATTGAAAGTTATTATAGGTGAGAGGTGGGGGGTGTCTGTTGGTTGATTTTACCTATTTTTTTCACTTCAAATATTTGTCATTTCTTTGAGTAGTTGACTATGCCCCTGTATGTTTTAGGACACAAACCGAGGATGGAACTCATCAAATTTGAGAACGAAAATAAGTTAGCACCCGTTCCTTATGAGAATGTTTAAATATCATTATAAAATGTGTTTTAAAAAAGATTTACTTTGAGCTCGAAATGACAATTTTAATTTTAGGGTGAAAAAAGATGTGAGCGTTTTAATCCTCTATGTGAGGGAATTTCAACCGGTTTTCATTCAGACACTAAAAATTGAGAACTGATAACTGATTTCGAGGCAAAAGTTTTGCTAGAAAAACTTTTGCCTCGAACTGACAACTGATAAATGAATATATGAAGAATCGGTTTGAAGCGGTGGTGATAGGCTCATCGGCTGGGGGTATTAAAGCACTAAGGGCTGTCCTATCGGCACTGCCAAGCGAATTTCCGCTACCCATTATTATCGTACAACATTTACATCCCCATTCGGATAGCTACTTGGCACGAATTTTGGGTGCTAAATGTGGTTTAAAAGTCAAACAGGCCGATGAAAAAGAAACGATTGCTGACGGTGTGGTGTATATTGCACCGCCCAACTATCATTTGCTGATAGAAGAAGATCGGAGTTTTTCGCTCTCGATAGAAGGGCCAGTAAATTTTGCGCGTCCCTCGGTGGATGTGTTATTTGAGACTGCCATCTATGCTTACCGAGACAAGCTCATTGGTATTATTTTAACGGGGGCTAACAATGATGGTAATCAAGGGGTTAAAAAAATTAAACAAATAGGCGGCTATGTGATTGTACAAGATCCAGCAACAGCGGAAGCGGATGCCATGCCTAACGCTGCTATTGCTGTCACAAAAGTAGATAAAATTTTGCCTATAGAACAGATAGGGCCTTACTTGTTGCAATTAGTTAATCGCTCAACACAAGAATTTGGCAGCAGAGTCTAAAAATGGCAAATAACTAACCGGGAAATGACAATTCCCAATTCCCCTCATTAAGAAAAATATCAAATAACTAATTATCCTTTTGTTAATTCAAAAAACCAAGTTTTTGGCAAAAACTTGGTTTTGCTATGGACAATTATTTTTTTGTTGTCCCAAAAAAGGTAAATAAAATGTCAAAAAATGAACCGCTTAATATCCTTATTGTTGATGATAATAAAAATAACCTTTTTACTCTAAACACGCTCATTGGCGAACACATTGACGCGCAAATTTTTGAAGCGGACTCAGGGATAATTGCTTTACAAATACTCCTTCAAGAAAAAATAGATTTGATTATCCTTGATGTACAAATGCCAGAAATGGACGGTTTTGAAACAGCACAATTAATCCGCTCGCGTAAAAAGAGTCAACACATTCCGATTGTCTTTCTGACGGCAGCTTATAAATCTGAAGAGTTTAAGCAAAAAGGTTTGGCGATTGGTGCCGCTGATTATCTCACAAAACCCATTGATACCACCCAATTAATTAGTAGAATCAAGTCGTATCTGCGCTTTATTGAGCAAGAGCGCCAACATAATCAAGAGCTAGAACGTAAAGTTCAAGAACGCACAGCCGAACTTTTAGAAGCTAATAAGAAACTTCAGCAGGAAATTATTGAACGCAAACAAATAGAGAAAAAATTACAAGAAGCACACGATCAGTTGGAACAGCGTGTACAGGAACGTACCGCTGAATTGTTTGCAATCAATCAGAAATTACAAACGGAAATTAATGAACGCAAACTCGTTGAAGTTGCATTAGAACGCCTTAACCAAAAAACCCAACTGATTTTAGAATCTGCAGGTGAAGGTATCTTTGGTTTGAATTTGCACGGAGATACGATACTTGTTAATCCCACTGCCGCTAAAATGCTTGGATATCAAGTGGATGAATTAATGGGCATCAATCAACACAACATTGTCCATCACTCTAAAAAGGATGGTACTCCCTATCCAGTTGAAGAATGTCCTATCCATGCCGCTCTTGATGATGGCAACACTTATCAGCGGGATAATGAAGTCTTTTGGCGCAAGGATGCTACCTCTTTTGCGGTTGAGTATATCACCACCCCTATTCGGGAAAATGGTCAAGTCACCGGTGCCGTGGTGACTTTTAGCGACATCACCGAGCGTAAACAAGCCGAAGCGGCTTTACAGGAAGCTAAAAATACCGCTGAAAACGCACGCACTGTTGCTGAGGCTGCCAATCTCTCTAAAAGTCAGTTTTTGGCGAATATGAGTCACGAACTGCGGACACCTTTGAATGCTATCATTGGTTACAGCGAACTGTTAAAAGAAGAAGCTGAAGACTTAGAGCAAGAAAATTTTATTCCAGACTTACTACGGATTCATTCGGCTGGCAAGCACTTGTTGGGCCTTATCAACGATGTGCTAGACATATCTAAAATTGAAGCGGGCAAGATGGAATTACATCTGGAAAATTTCGACATCACAACCGTTTTTAACGAAGTAATTAGTACCATCCAACCGCAGGTGGAAAACAAGAACAACACCCTGACTGTCCAATGTGACGACGCACTCGGAGAAATGTGTGCAGACATGATTAAATTGCGCCAGATTCTGTTAAATTTGCTCAGTAATGCCGCTAAATTCACCGAACAAGGTCTCATCTGCGTAGAAGTCTCCCGTCAAGTCCAAGATGATGAAGATTGGGTTCGTTTTTGCGTCACTGACGACGGCATTGGCATGACGGCCGAACAACAACAAAAACTATTTCAACCATTTATACAAGCAGATGCCTCTACAACCCGCAAATATGGTGGCACCGGTTTAGGTTTGGCTATTACCAAAGAATTTGCTGAAATGATGGGTGGTAAAATTAACGTGGCGAGCGAATTTGGGCATGGCAGCTGGTTTACTGTCCTATTGCCTGCTATCGTCAGCGAGCAACCAATCACGCAACCCACCGAGGAACTATTGTTGGAAGGCGATGGCATCGTCTTGGTGATTGATGATGACAGCATGGTGCGTGAATTGCTCAAAAATTACCTGACCAATATAGGCTATGCTGTTGCAGTAGCAGCCAGCGGAAAGGAAGGAATTCGGTTGGCGAAAAAACTACGTCCCGATGCCATTATTCTTGATGTCAAGATGCCGGGCATAGATGGCTGGGAAGTGCTTTCAACACTGAAAACTAACTCCTTGTTGGCAGACATTCCGGTGATTATGATGTCGATTGAAGACCCTCAAAGTGATGGATATGCGCTTGGTGCGACGGATTACCTTGTCAAGCCTGTGGGTCAGGAAAAATTAGTCACTATTTTAGACAAATACAATATTGGTGATGATTCACAAAGTTTAGTTATGATTGTTGAAGATGATGCGGTGATTAGGGAATTCATCGCTGAAATGCTCAAAAATGCCGGTTGGCGTGTTTTTAAAGCCGAAAACGGCCAAATTGCCCTAGAACAACTTAACAATAAAAAGCCTACCTTGATTTTGCTAGACTTGATGATGCCCGTTATGGATGGATTTGAATTTTTAACCCACTTGCGCGACAACGAAAAATGGTGTTCTATTCCTGTTGTTGTCTTAACCTCTACCCATCTCAGCCCGGAAGAACAAGCGAATTTACAAGGTGGTGTCCAAACCATCTTTCAGAAAGAAACTTACAACAGGGACGACTTACTTTTGCGTATTCATAAACTGATTACCCATTCAAAGCCTGATGTTAAAAGTGTGGAATTTTAACACCTACAGTACCCTTCAAGAACTCGAAGGATTTGATATAAACAAGGATAACGCTCAAAAATTACCACTAAAAATTACCAGCAAAAAATGAGGTGAAATAAAATCCGATTTTTCCCAAAAATCGGATTTCCCTTCGAGCTAAAGATTCAATAGCTTACCTAAATAATTTTCTGAAGGATAAAAAAACGCTGGAACTTTTGTAACTACTCAGCACCGAAGTGTGCGAATTATTATAGCCTGTACAACGCAAAAGGTGCTGAAAGGGCGCATTAAAATTTTAAATCGCACCTGGTGGGCTTGCTCGTTGTTATTCTGGTGAAAAGGCGCAAGTTCCCAGGGCGCAGCCCTGGGCTTTAATAAAGTGCCCTTTCAGGGCTGAGTAGTTACGAACTTTTCCAAGATGACGGTATAAGAAAAAACTCATTGGCAGCCTAGCCAGTGTGAGCATTGCAAAATTGGGTAAAAAAACTGTTTTAAACTCGAACTTCAAGTTTTTCAGGTTCGGCAAGCTTTGCAGCAATCAATTTTTGAGTAGGTATACAACTTATTGATTTTTAAGCTATCATTTATTCGCTGTTCACGGCGAAAAATTCGCCTTCAGCGAAATTGGAAATTACCATTTCCAAATTACCCTTTTCCCTTCCCTTAAAACGATCCCCTTTTTTCTTCTAACGTAGTTAAAAAACTTTCCCTTTCCCTTGAAACGATCCCCCTTTTCTCACTCAGTTAAAAAAACTTGGCAAGTAGCACAAGGGCTATGATACAAGCAACGACTAGCCAACTCATCTTGTCAGTTAATGCAAATTGTACCGGATCGTCTAACATTTGTTGACGGTGGGCTAAAAACCAAATACGGCTAATCCAGTACAATAAAATCGGGCAAATAATCCATAAAATAAATGGTGAATGGTAGAGTCGAGTAGTCGTTTCACTGCTGACATACAACGCAAACACCAACACCGCAATATAACCACTTGTTGGTCCCATACTGGCTAGCATTTCTATATCATCCACTTCATAGCCACGATTTTTAATTGCTTTTCGAGAAGGGTGTTGTTGTAACAATTCCACATAACGTTTAAGAAAAGCCAAGCTCATAAAAATAAACATGGAAAAAGCCAGCAACCATGAGGAAATAGGCACAGCGACAGCGATGCCACCGGCCAAAATTCGATGGGTGTACAAACCGGCTAAAACGAGAATATCTACCATTAATTTTTGTTTAAGGTAAAAAGAATAACTCATTGTCATCAGCAGATATAAACCGAGCATACCAGTAAAGCTGCCGGGTAGTCGCAGTGACACGAAAAAACTCAAACTCACCAAAACCGCAAACAATGGTAAACCATAGTGGATTGGTAATAGTCCAGAAGCAAACGGGCGATGTTTTTTGGAACGGTGAGCCCTGTCTGCGGCTAAATCCAATAAATCGTTTAGCACATAGCCGGCAGAGGCTGCGAGACTGAAAGCGATAAAAGCTAACAGTGCATTTTCCAATTTGGTTAAGTTCAGTAATTGGTGGGCTAACACGAGTGGCAAAAAAATAAGTCCATTTTTGATCCATTGATGGGGGCGTAGTGCTTTTAACCAAGTTAACCATCTGGGTTTAGGCGCAGAAAACACCCGTTCGGGTGGACATTGGGTTTGTTTTAGCAACTTGGCACTGGGCGCAACCAAAAATGCTTCATGGGCGGCTTGCAAAATGGGTAAATCCGCGTTGGAATCGCCCATGTAACTGTATGCACCAAAACGTTGCTTGAGAGTATCGCGTTTAGTAGTGCCTTTCATATTGGTGTGTGCATCGCTGGCTATCACATCGTTAAATAGTCCTAAATGCCCGGCGACAGCTTGAGCAATTTTCTGAGTAGCGGCTGTTGCCAATACCAATGTGCGCCCATTATTTTTTTCCTGCTGCAAAAATGCTAAAACGTTTTCACGGTAAGGCAAGGTTGCCACATCTAGCGTAACGTCTTGGGCAATTTTATATTTGAAATAGGCTTTGCCTTTTATCAACCATATGGGTAACAAAAAACTGCGCCAGAAATGTTGCCTCAACAATAACAACACGCTTTCCCAAAGGGTATCGGTGGCAATTAAAGTACCATCCAAATCGATGCACAAAGGGTTCAGGGTACGTTTAGAATTCATTTTTATTCAAAATCAGGTTGCACTTTCAAGAAAGTCGTGCATAATACGCTATTTTCTTTAATGAGAAGTGTATGCCTAAAGAAGATGGTATTGAAATGGAAGGGGTAGTCACTGAGACTTTGCCCAACACAATGTTTCGCGTCCGGTTGGAAAATGGTCATATAGTAACCGCCCATATATCGGGGCGGATGCGTAAACATTACATCCGCATTTTAACGGGTGATAAAGTCACCGTGCAGTTGACACCTTATGATTTGACAAAGGGCCGTATTACCTACCGCGCTCGTAATTGAAAACGTTGACGTATCTCCGTTAATAGGCCTGTGCTAGCAGCCTGACTCAAATCCAGCACATGCTTAAAACCGCTGTTTTCCCCGTCAAAGGGATCCGGGACTTCTTGCGTGTCGTTATCGGGCGCGAAGTTTAGAAATAAATGCAGCTTATGTTCTTGCCCGGGGGGACATAACAACTGCAAACTTTTTAAGTTTGCCCTATCCATCGCTAACACATAATCAAACTCGGTAAGATCAGCCTGAGTCACTTGGCGAGCGCGTAGCCCGCTTAAATCAATACCCCGTTTAAGGGCTGCGACTTGTGAACGTGAATCGGGTGGCTTGCCGAGGTTATAGTCATGTGTGCCGGCAGAATCAATATATATCTGCTCGCTCAATCGAGCTTGTTTAACCAACTGAGTAAACACTCCCTCGGCAGTCGGAGATCGACATATATTACCCATGCAAACGAATAATACTTTAACCATGATGTTTTAACTTTTCGACTTCTTCCAATGTTAAGGAACGGGCTTCGTCGGATAACATAACGGGAATCCCATCACGAATGGGGTAAGCCAACCGTGAACTTTTGCAGAGTAATTCTTGATTATCGTTATCATAAATCAGGGTTCCATGAGTCACGGGGCAAACTAAAATCTCAAGCAGTCTTTTGTTCATTTGGTATCCTCTTGAAAATGCAATATAATTGTTAGATTTTTTGGAAAAACAAACAAGAACTCAAACTTTAGTTTGGACTCCGCTAAATCATTATGCACTAATTCCCGAACTCACGTTTCGGGGTTAAAAAGTTTCAGTAATTGCTTGATTATGATTTATTGACCAAAAAATATAGACCTGTGCGGCAGGGCTTCGTCAAAGTCCGATATAAGTTATTGATTTAAGCACGATAGACGGATTTTTTTAAATTCTCTTAAAAAACAGTCAGTTATAATTTATGCTCCTTAGTCAAGAATCAAATTGACAAAAGTTTCTTGATATGATTATTTAATGTGTTATAACTCACCATTTTTTAATAATAAGCTAAAACCTTTAATTTAATATCGAAGTAAATCATTTCAGTTATATTTTTTCAATGGAGTTGCACATTTTACCCTTGCCACCCTAGAAAATGGTGTTCACGAAATGTTTCCTTAAAAAAAATAGGGTACAAAAAATGCGTTATAACAAAATTATTATTTTTCAACGAGAGAAAAATAAATTGTTTTATGATTTTATTGAGCGAATGAAGAGTTATAAAATATTATTTACTATATCATAGATAGTTTTCCAGTGCCCGTCTGTGATAATATTCGCATTATCGGCTTCCAAATTTATATTCACAGCGTGCGATTATCGCGGGAATCAAGCTTTATGCTATTCGTGTTCTTATGTTAGTTGTAAAAATGGAAAAACCCTTGAATTCACTTATATCCTTGCAAAGACAACTATTGTAAAGTTCTTAAAGAGCTTAAAGAAAGATTTACTCAAGTGGTTCTATTCTTTATGGTGAGAAAGCTTACAATGATTACAACTATGAATAATTGTTAGAAGAAGCAGCCAATATTTTTCTTAAACCACCCCGAAAGAAGAATTCTAAAAGAAAATTTAAACCTTATATTGAATTTCTACGTTGAAGCGGCTTTTAGTCAAATTATCAACCTCTTTCCCAAAAAAAGTAATAAAGTCACCTCACGCGAGTTTGAACTGAAGTTGGGCATTTTTGTCATCGCTTTTGCAATTCAATGCCTATAGGTAGCGACTTGGGTTAGATAACTTATTCAATGAAGTTATTCGTGCCTTTATCATCAATAATGTAGAAAACATAGATATGAAGGCTGAGAGCATAATAGTATAGTTTTGTCAATGCGTAAGTTCTATATTATTAAAAATCTATTTTGTGATGGTGTCCAAATTTTAGTTTGGAGCCTGCAAAACAAAACGCCAGCACTGAAAACTGAATAAAAGGAATTTATAAAGTGTTAGAAATTGTGAGAGCCGGTGGTTGGATCATGTGGCCCATTATTTTATGCTCTGTGGTAGCAATGGCTATTATTGGGGAACGTTTTTGGAGCTTGCAGAAAAAAAATGTTGTTCCAAAAGGGTTAGTAGCCCAAGTTTGGAAATGGGTCAAAGAAGGTAAGTTGGATAAAAAGCGGTTAAGTGTGTTACGTAATCATTCGCCTTTGGGCCAAATTTTGGCTGCTGGTTTGGCGAATAGACAGCAAAATCGCGAAATCATGAAAGCCAGTATGGAAGAAGCGAGTAATCAAGTTATACATGAACTCGAAAGATATTTGAATACGTTGGGCACCATAGCAGAAATCGCGCCTTTATTAGGTTTATTAGGCACGGTAGCCGGTATGATCAGGATGTTTGCCGCAGTGGGTGAAGTTGGATTAGGTAATCCAATGGTGTTATCAAGTGGCCTTTCCGAGGCCTTAATTACGACTGCCACCGGTTTATCTATTGCCATTCCGGCTTTTATCTTTTATCGGTATTTTCAAAGTGTCGTGGATGAATTGGTTTTGTCTATGGAACAAGAAGCCTCAAAAATGGTAAATATATTGTATGGTGAACGCGAACAGTAAAGACAGTTAGAAGGAAGAAGAATTCAGTTATTAACGGGTGCCTGAACGAAAAATCCTTGCAATAGTGTCATTTCGACTTCTCTTGTCAGTTTTTCTAGTCCTTCAACCGAGAAAGGATAAATT
>QNER01000173.1 GCA_003646175.1 Candidatus Parabeggiatoa sp. nov. 1 | reverse complement strand
CTATAACATCGCCCAGACTCCCCAAATATGGTTTGATCACATTGTATTCGAGGAGGGGGGTGGTTTATTGTGTCGCTGGAATATTGTTGATACGCTGTTTCCAGAAGGTATGATGGATGATATGTTTAACAACTATCTGTATTATTTAAAAAGGCTTATCAAAGAGGAAAACGCATGGGAGGATAGATGGCAAGAGACAGCCAGAAAACTTGTGCCGCCGTATCAGCTATATCAGCGCAAGGCAGTCAATGCCACTGAAGAGTCAATCTCTGAAGAATTGCTACATACCCTTTTTGAGGCACAGGTTAGGCATAGGCCCGAACATCCGGCTCTGGTTTCTTCAGATCGCGTGATCAGCTATAAAGAACTTGATAAGCGCTCTAACCAGATCGGGCATAGATTAAGAAAGATGGGGGCTTGTCCCAACAAACTGGTTGGCGTGATTATGGAAAATGGCTGGGAACAGGTAGCCGCTGTGATGGGAATACTCGCATCAGGGGCTGCTTATCTTCCCATTGACCCTGAACTGCCAGAAGAGCGCTTTTTGTACCTTCTGGAATATGGAGAAATAGAGATTGCCCTGACTCAAACCTCTTTACATAAACTCATAGATTGGCCTGAGGAGGTAACGTGTCTGTGTGTGGATGATGAAACCTTTTCAACAGAGAGTACAGAAGCCCTTGAAGTGCAGCAAAGTTCTGAAGATTTGGCTTATGTCATCTTTACCTCAGGCTCAACCGGTTTACCAAAAGGGGTTATGATAGATCATAAAGGTGCTGTCAACACCATCCTAGATATAAACAAACGGTTCAATGTCAGTCATCATGATAAAACACTGGCCCTCTCGGCCCTGAGCTTTGATCTTTCAGTGTATGATATCTTCGGAACCCTTGCGGCAGGCGGAACAATCATCATGCCAAGGCCATCCGATATTCGGAATCCATCCCAGTGGCTAAATTTGATCACTGAAAACCAAGTAACCATCTGGAATTCTGTACCTGCTTTCATGGGATTATTAACTGAATATGTTGAAGAACGTTCAGATATGACACTTGATTCTTTACAATTGATCCTGATGAGCGGAGACTGGATTCCACTGAGTTTGCCTGAAAAAATTAGAAAGGTGTTAAACGATCCCAGAGTGTGCAGCCTTGGTGGAGCCACAGAGGCATCCATCTGGTCCATTCTGTACCCCATTGAAACGATCGCTCCCTCATGGAAGAGCATTCCTTATGGTAAGCCGATGAAGAATCAAAAGTTTCATGTCTTCAACAATGCAATGGAGCCCTGTCCGATATGGGTTCCAGGGATGCTTTACATAGGAGGCATAGGGCTTGCTAGAGGTTACTGGCGTGATCAAGAAAAGACTGACAATAGTTTTATTACCCATCCCCGGTCAGGAGAACGCTTATATTGTACAGGTGATATGGGACGTTATCTACCAGACGGCAATATAGAATTTTTGGGAAGAGAAGACTTTCAGGTAAAGATACAGGGTTTTAGAGTGGAATTAGGGGAAATAGAAGCGGCACTGGCACAACATCCTGATATCAAGAGTTCTGTTGTCGAAGCAAAAGGTGAATGGCATGCCTCGACACAACTGGTTGCTTATGTCGTGTCAGAGCAGGAACATTCTCCTTTACCCGATACTCTGCACCGTTTTCTGAAGCAAAAACTGCCCGACTACATGATTCCTTCATTGTATATTCCGTTAGAGGAACTGCCCTTAACACTCAACGGTAAAATAGACAGAAAGGCACTCCCTGAACCGGCCTATCATACCGAAACCCAGCCTCTAAAAACGTCCGATGGCCATTCTTCAGAATTATTGACCAAAGTCTCAGGCGTTGTGGAAAAAATTCTGGGAAGAGATCATGTTGATCCCAACGATAACATGCTTAATATTGGTGCAACTTCCATACATATGATGAGAATTGCCAATCAGATGGAGAAGGAACTGGGGTTTCGTCCGGAAATTGATCAATTTTATATGAATCCGACGCTCATCTGGCTGGTTGAGGCATCTGGAAAAGAGATAGGGGAGTCCAAAAATGACAACCAGGCTGAAAGGCTAGGAGTCTATGGTGTTCCTGAAAAGATACTTGAACAATTCGATTTTATTGCAGAACCTCATGAAAGACAAATATTTAAAGAGAGGCAGCCAGGAATACGTGAGCTGAATAGCCCCTCTGTTCAACTATTCGTCTCTGAATCTGATGAAATGAAGAGAAAGTATGAAAAACGACGCAGTTATCGCCGCTTTTCATCTCAACCAATATCTTTTGCAGATTTCAGTGAATTTTTCTCATGTATGCGCCAGATTCGGCTTTCGGATAAGCCGAAGTATCTTTATGGATCAGCCGGTGGTTTGTATCCGGTGCAAACCTATTTGTACATCAAGCCGGATCGCGTAGAATCAATCGAAGGTGGCATCTATTATTATCATCCGGTTGATCATCGCCTTGTCCTGTTATCCAATGATCCATTTCTTGATAACCGGATATACAATCCGCACATTAACCGCCCGATATTTGAAGAGGCTGCATTCGGGATATTTCTAATCGCTCAGTTAAGTGCGATTGTTCCGATGTATCAAGAACAAAGCCTGCATTTTGCTGTTATTGAGGCCGGGCTGATTTCGCAGCTTTTGGAAACTCATGCACCTGATTCTGGCATAGGGCTCTGTCAGATTGGAGAACTTGATTTTGACAGGATCAGGCATTTATTTAATCTGGATGACACACATTTACTTATACATTCATTACTTGGCGGAATTTCGGACCGTGATTTAGAAGAGATAGGGTCGTCTGCACATGAATATTCTCATCTAATCAATGAGAACGAACGTGAAGAGGAAGAATTCTAATGGTTTTATAGGATAGAAAAAGGAGTCCAAACTTTAGTTTGGGTCTGCCAAACTAAAGTTTGGACTCCTGCCAAAATGCGTTATCGAAGTAATCACTTTTCAAATAACAAAGGTTAAAAATGTTTGGGATTATTGGAGGTCTTGGGCCTAGAGCCACAACTAAATTTTATTCCACTCTTATAAATAGAGTGTCTAGCAGGGTAGAGGGACGTTTACCTCGCTTGTTAATTTACAGTATCGCTATGAGTCCTCAGATAGAAAATGCGTTTCTTCAAGGCAAGGTAACCTCTCAGTCTCCTGAAAGAGTACAGGTGCGAAATCTTCTTAATGAGGCTGTCAATTATTTCTTAAGAAATCAGGTGGAAATATTAGCGATGCCTTGTAACACGCTTCAAGATGAACTGAGTTCCATTTGTCAAACCAGAAATATCTTAAACCTCAATATGGTTGACGAAACCGCAAAGGCTATTTTGAAGGCCAACGTGAAGCGTTTATTTGTGCTTGGAACAGCCAGCACCTGTAGAGATAATCTCTATGGTCAGCGTTTGGCTCGACACCATATTGAATGTGTTTATCCAAAAGAAACACAACAGAATTTTATCGAGAAGTATATCCGAGATGCCTTAGATCAAAATCTCAATCAAGAACTGAAAAACACGTTTTCTCAAATGGTAAAAGAGAAAGCAAAAGGGTGTGACGGGATTCTGATAGCTTGCACTGACTTGACAGGAGATGTATCATCAGAATTATGTCACTTGCAGGTTTTTGACTCGCTTCAATTATTAGCTCAAGCGTCAGCTGAGCATATACTAACGAAAAAGGAGTTATTTATCTGAATACTCCCAATTGTTGGATATATAATTGCCCAGAAAAGTTTTGTGCCAAACCGTAAAGCGTTTGCCAAACGCTTTACGGTTTTTTCTGGGACTTTTCTGGAGAAGTATACTCAATGATGAAGAACGTGAAAAAGGATAATTTTAATGAAAGCTGAAAAATTCTTGTCTTATCTTGAGGAGCTTGACGTAAGATTATGGATAAATGATGGAAAACTACGCTGTAGTGCGCCGAAAGGAATTCTAACTCCAGAATTACGTAAAAACATAGCAGAACTTAAACCTGAGCTACTTATTCTCCTAGCAAAAAAACCGGCGGATAATGATCTGAAAAACCTCCCTTTGATCTCACGGGAGGGTGAACTGCCCCTTTCTTTTTCCCAGGAGCGTATATGGGCATTGAATCGGGTTGATCCGGCAAGCAATGTGACCGGCAATATCTATTTTACCTTTCGTATCACTGGTTCTCTTGACGTGGCATCCTTTGAGAAAGGTATCAATGAACTCATTCAGCGTCATGAAGTATTCAGAACCGGTTGTAAAACAGTGAATGAACACCCCGTTCAGTCAATTATTCCCAGAATCCAGTTTAATCTGCCGGTTAATGATCTTAGAGAATTCTCTTTATTCCAAAAAGAATCTACTGTTCTGCAAGTCTCGAAACAATATGCAATAGAACCGTTTAATCTGGCAGAAGTGCCAATACTACGATCTGAGCTTTTGCGTACTGGGGATGAAGAATATATATTCTTATTGGCCACACACCTTTATGTCTTTGACGGCTGGTCCAGTGCTATTCTTTTTAAAGAAATTTCAAGCCTCTATGCTGATTTCTACGCCGGCAAACCATCAAGACTACCTGAGTTAACCGCTCAATACGTGGATTTTGCACAATGGCATCGTAACTGGCTTAAAGGCGAGGTGCTTGAAAAGCAGAACTCATACTGGAAAGATAAGCTTAAAGGGGCATGTCTGGTCAGAAATTTACCCCTAGATAGACCCAGAAAGGCAATCCCGGGTAATAAAAGTGCTAGTGTCTATTTTACGGTTCCGGATTTTCTGGCGGAATCCGTAAGAAAACTTTCTCAGAAAGAAGGTGCCACATTATTTATAACGCTTATGGCTGCATTTCAGAGCCTTTTGTACCGTTATACCAATCAGGATAATATAACAATCGGCACCATTGTATCCAACCGTAAAGTGGCTGAAACAGAAATGATGATTGGCTCTTTTGCCAACAATATTCTTATAAGTTCTGATTTTTATTCAGATATAACCTGTAAAGAATTAATCTATCAGGTTCGTAAAACCTCTCAAGAGGCGTATTCGCATCAGGATATCCCCTTTGAAATGCTCTTAGGAGAACTGGATGAAGGGCTAAATAGAACCCCATTATTCAGAGTCATGTTTCTTTTTCATCAACATCAATCCATTGAAAATCAAGGTTTTGAGCTTTCTGGATTAAAAGTGGAAAAATGCCCGGTTGAAAAAGGCATATCAAAATATGAGTTAAATCTGGTTATGACAGATTTCAACGAGACTTTGTCTGGCTATTTTGAATATAGCACAGATATTTTTGACCATTCTACCATCGAAAGGATGAAGGAGAATTTTCTGGTCATTTTAAAGAAAGTGACTGTAAACCCTGATATCTCTCTTTCTGAATTGCCCTATTTTATAGAAGATAGACAAAGTTTCACCGAATTGGGTGCTGACTATGGAACAAAAACAGAATACACAGCTCCGAGAACACAAATCGAATCGACGATTGCTGAAATCTGGCAGAAACTGTTCAAAATTGATAAAATAGGAATACATGATAGTTTCCTCGATCTGGGTGGACACTCTTTATTAGCTGCCAAGATGATATCCAGAATAGAGGATAAGTTTGAATCGAAAATGATGATAAAAAGTATTTTCGAGTTTCCCACTATAGCAGAATTTGCCCAACTCGTAGAGACTAAATCCTCAACTATGGAGAGAAGATTATAGAGAATAGCATCATCTTTAAGAATAGATTTCTCAGTAACTACCGGAATGTAGTTCAAGCAGTAAATCCTTTATTATAAATTCTTTATTATATACATCGCTTTCCATTATTGCTAAAAATTGCACATGAACGACTTCGATTATCAATAATTGTTCTCGTTCCAACAAAAAGGTTCAAGGAACCCGAAAACGAGTTACTTGGAAAATGGAAATGTGCCCCGTAAACTCTTTCATTTTTAGCCATTACCTGTACAATGAGTGCGGCTATTTTATCTTTTTTCATTAAAGTGTCTATAAGCTTCAGATTATAAGTTCTTGGCATTTTCTTCCTCCTATAATTAACAATGTATAATTTGATGTTCAAGTTTTTGATAGTTAGTCCAAAATATCAATCACCTGGGGATAAATCCCTAGGCTAAAAGCGAAAAAATGCTAAAGCAGACTCACCCTCCAAGTTAAAAGGGATGCTCTTTGCGCCCAGTAGTACCTTTTAGGGTACTTGAGCTTTTAGTCATGAGCTTTAGCCCATGGCAGTAGTGTAGTGGTAGTAGTGGAAAACTTGATCATCGAACTTGATCATCGAGTATAAGAAATCCGATTTTTTGAAAAAGCTTGTCCCTGCCGTTTTTTGAGCTTTGTTCAAATTTCTTTAACACTTTTGATTTTCAAATAAAGAATAATTAACTGATGTTACGCACAACGCTCGATCGAGAGTCAATCGGGGCAACCATATTCGAGGCTAAAGTTTTTGCTCGCAAAAACTTTAGCCTCGAAAGGATTGCCCCTACGTTTAACCCGAACTGTAGGGGCAATCCCTTGTGGTTGCCTTCATTTAACGGCGTGCGTGATGGAACAGAAGTTTCAGGCGAACCTGGTACGAAAAACGGCGTGCGTGATGGAACAGAAGTTTCAGGCGAACCTGGTACGAAAAACAGTGTTGTTTTTGAAATGTTATCGAGGCAAAAGTTTGCTCCGCAAACTTTTGCTTCGATCATTGTCAAGTTAATTGAAATGAGTTATTGACACAATATTGATAAAATAAAGCACTTAATATTAAATCGGCATAATTATCTAAGTACTGAAGCATAAATTTTCCGGTTTTTTAAATATCCCAAAAACTCTTTACTTTAACTTTAGGGGGTGAACGAATTTTATTTATTCCATTTAAAAATTTAATAATTCCAAATCTTTCATTGCTGATGATAACGCTTGTAACCGGGAGTCTTTATATTTATGCGTTAATACCCTATTTTAAAGCACTCGCTGGTTGACGAAGTGTCAAGGGTTATTCCATTATGGATATTTGGGCCTTTATTTGTGTTATTTTTATCTGTTATCTTTTTAGGAGAGAAATTAAATAATTATGAAATAACGGCCTTTTTATTAATTACTTTTGTTCGGCGGTTTTTTGATTTCAATCCGAAAAATTCAGGATACTTTTAAAGTTAGCAAAGCTTTTGATTTTATGCTACTTTCAAATCTGATATTGGCTTTTTATAATTAATAAACAAAATATGTGTATGAACATTTATCTTACTATGATGGTTTTATTTTAATCAGAATTGACCATTTTTTTTTACTCCTGATATGCTGATAAAAGACTATAGAATGGCTTTAATAACTACTCTGAGTTCAGTCAATAACAACGCCGTCATTTTTATACATGAACTCTTCAATCTTATTGGCTTGGCTTTTTTGAATTATGCGGTTTCTGCATTTCCACGCCACGGACACAGTACAACGGATACACGAAATAAACGGATAAGGCTTTGCTTTTTTTTATAGAGCTTTAGCTTGGCTCTACCAAACTAAAATCGACGCAAAAGTTTTGCTCCGCAAAACTTTTGCGTCGATTGGACTCCTACCAAAAACTTTGTATTCGTTGTACTCAGGATAGATTGATAATGAGCCTTTTTTTGGGAATGCGCCCTTCCTCAAATGAGAAATGGGTGCAAACTTCTCCGGGCTTTCCATGGCAGCCACCAGTACACTACCACCCAACTGCCGAGTGATAAAAAAATCTTGCTGTAAATAATCCTGTGAAAGTCCAAAACAAAGCGCAGCGAAGAACTCCGAACCCATCAAATTTACAGCAATAAAAAACTGACTTTTTTGAAATCGTTTGGGAGATTATAAATTCACAATTCGCTATAGAAGTTTTTTGGGCAAAAAAAACTTCTATAGCGAACACAATTACCCAAGATGTTCACGCACTTGTTGGATCACAGGAGCCGTATCGGGCTTCACCCCGCGCCACAAATAAAATGACTGAGCGGCTTGCTCTACCAACATGCCTAAACCATCCAACGCACACGCGGCCCCTTGCGCGAGTCCCCACCGGACAAAGGGCGTTTTGGTACTGGCATACATCATATCGTAACACCAACCGTCCTCAGCCAATAGGCCATCAGGCAACGGTGGCAATTCACCTTGTAAACTGGCCGAGGTGCCATTTATAATAAAATCAAACGATTGACCTTGTAAAGCCTCATAAGCAGAGGCGGTAACATTTCCATGCGCAGCAAATAATTCCGCCAACGTTTCCGCCTTATGCACGGTGCGGTTAGCAATCACACACTGAGCTGGGGCCGCATCAAGTAACGGCTCCAACACCCCACGCACTGCTCCGCCTGCACCAAGTATTAATAGACGTTGCCCCTCAATGCGTCCGCCATGATTTTGGGTTAAATCGCGCACTAACCCAACGCCATCCGTATTATCTCCAAGACACCGCCTTTGATCATCAAACCATAAAGTATTAACCGCCCCCGCCCGCTCGGCCCGTTGACAGCGTTGCGCCGCGAGTGCCCACGCCGCTTGTTTAAAGGGCACCGTGATATTTAAGCCTTTGCCACCAGAGGCCTGAAACCTTTGCACGGCTGCGGCAAATTCCCCCGCTTGCGTCCCTACCAATAATGCTTCGTATTGCATAGCCTGCCCGGTTTGTTGTGCAAATACAGTATGAATGAGAGGGGATTTACTGTGTGCGATGGGGTTGCCTATGACGGCATAGTGGTCTATTTGAGAAGTTTGTTGATGGTTGGTCATTTTCGGTTGCACTTGTCAGGTATTTTGGGAATGGTTCATTAAAAATGGGGAATTAACAATCGGAATTGGGTAGTCCTAAACATGTAGTGATGTTACGGATGCTATCCCTTCCCCGGGATAGTATCCGTTTGGACATCATCACGGCTTCTACAGGACTACCCGGAAATTGTCGATTAAAAGATTAATGGTTAATGGTTAATGGTTTGAAACCAGATTAATGAACTATTCCCCATTCCCATTAATTCGATTTTGTCTTAAACGGCTCGCTTGAGTGATTTTTATAGTTCCTGATGTGGTGATTTAATATCAATCAATGAGTTATATTAAATAATCATTAACCATTAACCATTAACCATTAACCATTAACCATTAACTATTTAATGATTTTGGCGTTTTGCAAGTTCCTCGGAATGAATAACTTCCCAATTCCCGATTCCCGATTCCCGATAAAAATCAATTTCCGTTCAGCTACTCATTTTTTTGGATACACGGAGCGTACTTGAAATAGCTGAAAACTTAAATAAGCGGTTATGGTTTACAAAGTTCTTATTTCTATTGATGTTGAGCCACGACATCAGCCCATAAAAAAATCCGAGTAGTCCTAAACATGTAGTGATGTTACAGATGCTATCCCTTCCCCGGGATAGTATCTGTTTGGACATCATCACGACTTCTACAGGGCTACCAAAATCAGTTTATTCTGTTAATCCGTTGTACTCTCAGCATAATCCCTATGACCATATTAACTTAACAAGGGTAGGCAGTATCTCCCCCGCCTTGCCGTATAGGGCGAAATGTGCATGCGCTGTGAGCGGAGTGCGGTCAGGATTAATTTCAACCACCTTGGCACCGGAGTCAAGTGCTTCAAATGGTAGGGAAGCCGCTGGCTGCACAAAGCTGGATGTGCCGATGCTAAAAAACAAATCGCCTTGGCGCACTGCGGCTCTCGCTTGAAAGAGCGTCTCTTCTGGCAATGATTCTCCAAACCACACCACATTGGGGCGTAAGAGTCCACCGCAGTGAGGACAATGAGGCGGCACATCTTCGGTGGGCGGCCAACTGTCTACTAAGTAACCATTATCAGCACATTTAGTGCGCGTTAGATTGCCGTGCAGTTCAATAACTTGCTGGCTGCCGGCGCGTTGATGCAATCCATCAACATTTTGAGTAATCAAAGTTAATTCTGGCATAAGCGCTTGCATCTGTACCAAGGCTAAATGGCCCGGGTTAGGTGCAGCCTTTGTTACCAATTCACGTCGCCACGCATACCATTCCCACACCAAGCGCGGATTGCGCCGAAAAGCGGCAGGCGTTGCCAATTCTGTGGGCTTATAGCGTGCCCACAATCCCGTTTGAGCATCACGAAAAGTCGGTACACCACTTTCTGCCGAAGTGCCCGCTCCCGTTGACACCACCACCCGCCGCGCTGTCCGTAATATTTGTATCAGTTCCGCTGGGATGAGTTCATCATTCATCATCATTCATCAATTTATACTTTGCTTAGATTAATTATCACGACAATAACTTCACTTGTAAAAACGTCGTAAAAATGGGGCAGATTACGCCTAGTACACGATCGCGCAAAGAACGGTACCATTTCCAAACAGGGGCAACCATAAAGGATTGCCCATCGAGGCACCTCGATTACAATATCGATTGTTCATGTAGGGGCAATCCCTTGTGGTTGCCCGATCGGTGGTCTGGGGATTTTAGATCGAATGCACTAGTACCTTGCCTGCGTTGTTTTGTTGGTTGGAGTCTGGGGTGGTGAAAATGAGGTCCCATTTGGTATTAAAACTTGAACCCATTTTTATTCCATAGTTTTAAACCTATAAAAAACAATCAGTTACCGATATGCTTTTCATTCACAATTTTCACCACCCCAGTTGGAGTCCTTCGCTGTGCTTTGTCAGCTACAAAGCTGCGTTTTGCTGTCAAAACAACATTGACAGAGTACTAGCGGCCAATCGGTTCCTATAAACAGCCCAAAGTGTGCATATAAAAAATAGTTATTAATCAACAGGTTAAACATATTTAAGCGGCTATTGTTACAATTTGTAACAATTTGTAACAAACTGTAACAGTAAAACGGTGACTTTGCCTTTAAAATGGGAAGCCAATTTCGGCCAACAAAACAAAATGAGTGTGGGGTCTGCAAATTTTCTAGATT
>QNER01000172.1 GCA_003646175.1 Candidatus Parabeggiatoa sp. nov. 1 | reverse complement strand
ATAACTGACCTAAAATTGAGGTCACTGTTCATTTTTGCTTAAGTACTGAAGCACCAATTTTCAGGTATTTTGTAGGGGGCCGGTAAGGGTTTTTTCTTGCCGGCCCCTTAAGCTTAAATGGTGGGCAACAAAAAGACGTTACCCACCCTACATTATTATTCATTTATAATGTTATAAAACTTATGCTTCAGTACTTATGGCTTGATTTTCTAGGGGGTCGTAAAAACAACTGAGCATCATAATATCGCTTAAAACCGCCATATTCAGGCAGTACTTTTCCATCCTTTTTAGCATCAACAAACTCCCCTTTCTCAAAACTCATGTACTTGAGGTTTTCAGCCGTTGCTTGAGGATGGTTAGGTTCCGCCATTGCGTTGAGTTGTTTCATCTGGGCAGAATCTTCCCACCTTATAGCTAGGCTATTTCGTGCTTGAGCTTTGGTATACTCATCTGTCATCAACGTTTTAAACAATTTTATATACGCGGTTTCATCAAAAGCGATTTTTTGTTCAGGTGCTTGATTAGAACGAATATCGTTGTCAACAATTTGGATACTGACTTGGCCAAAACCAAAGGGTTTACCCATGCCTAAACTATGGCAGAGTGCTTCATATCCTCCCCAAGTCAGTGTCCAAATTAATGCGCCCAATTCTTCTGGGAGCCAGTTATGGAAACGGATCGTACTTTTGAATGTGGTCTCTGCTTTTAGCGGAAACAACTTGACTTGCACTTGTTTGTTATTTTTCTGTTCTTCTTCAAGTGCTGGTAATTCTTGCCATCTTTTCACCGGATAACGTTTCCAACCTCGAATTTCACTGTCATCCTGCATGTAGGTACGATATTGTCCCTTTTCACGTATTTTACACAACGATGATTTTTCGTCCATTTTATCATCTTGACGAATGTAGTTAGGAAAATAAGTCGGTTTAGGCCCATTTAAAATCGTTGCGTTGAGATTGCCTATTTCTTCAGCAGTATTGTCTGAGAGTGCCGTTCCAAAACTCACACGGCTTTTTAAATTTTCATGAGGTTTTTTCTCATTGGGATGAACTTTACCAAAAAGTAACTCAGCTAAATCATAGCCTTCAGCATCAGGACTACAATGATCTTGATTCGTGTGTTGAATGGTTTGCCCAATACTACAGTGATAAGCCAGCCGATACAGATAGGCTAAGCCAATTGATCTCACTTGTCCATCATCATCAAGATGATAAAACACTGGGATTTCGTGAGACTGACTGTAAAAAAATCTATCTCGCCAAAAATGTCGCCAAGAACCTGCCGATTTTTTGTCTTCATCACCATGAATATAAATAAAGTCTTTGAATATACGAGGTGAAACTTCTAAAGGGCTCTCGTTCTTACGATCATAAAAGACAAAATCGCGGTATTTAGCTCTTTTGTTTTGCCCTTTATCACTAATTTGGGTAGTAAAAACCAATGTACCTTTCTCACCTTTTTTTAAGCCCTTAATTGTGCCCAATTGATAACCCGGTTCTACACTATCAAAACTCAGCGTTGGTAAATTATCAGAGGAGTTTTGGGAAACAAGTGCCTGCCAAATGGCATATTTTTCATAAACTGACATGCCTCTTTGAAAAACGTATTTGCCTTGCGCCTCTTTTAACGCTTGTTCTCTTTTGTCTCGTTCCTTGTTATCTTGAGTTTTGATATGACGCAATTGTACTTCAAGAATTTCTTGCGGCTTTTTATTTAAAAACGTTATCAACTCTTCGTGTTTAACATGAGCCGCTTTACAGGGAATCAACTCCACCGTTTTGTGATCATCACACAGCTGCAAAAAGCCGGCTTTTTGCCCACTGATTTCATAATTATCGCCCATAAACCCGGTTTTGGATGTAGATATATCCCGAATACTCAAACGTCTATCATCCACAAACTGCATTTTGCCAAAACTGGCAATTTCTAACACATTGCGAATCATACCCTTTAAACTGGTACCCGGAATAGCATGTTGCTTGTTGGGCAATTCAAAAAAATGGACCTCGCCCGGCGATTTTTTTGTGGCTTTGGTTTGTTTCCCACCCACTAAAATAGGTGTTTTCGCCGTTATTTTAATGTCCAAACTACCACTGCGTCCTTCTTTAAAGGGCACATCGTGGGAAACTTGATGGGCCCAATAAGGCTGGAATACCCAGCCTGAAAGTGGAACAAAATTATAGGGCGCGGTAATGTCTGTCAACTCTGTCAAATCTTTTTCTCCTTAGTTAACTGATGTTACGCACTGAATTTCCAAGCCTTGGGCTTTAGCCCTAGGCTGGTTGGCTTGTGGAAGTTGAGTGCGTAACATCAGTTAGTTAAATCAAATCCATTAAAACGCGCAACAATTTGACGATAACAACCATGCTGGTCGTCGTATTGCCAATAAACCCGATAACGTAACTCTTTTGGGGCCACTTCTTTCTCACCTAACAAGACTTGGTCTTCTACCAAATAATGATTGCCTTTTTTACCTTCTATAAAATAAGTCAGTATCCAACCGCCTTGTCCATTTTCACGAATATGCAAAGTGTGTCCCTGTGCATTGATAACTTCACCATACAACAAAATGCTCGAAGATGGCATTTTAAATGGTGTGCCAGAAACCTTACGCAATAATCGCGTCCAAAAACGATCTTTTTTCACCGGAGGCACTTTATTTTCTGCCTTTTCTGTGTTGTCTTCTGGTTTAGGAAAATATTGTACTTCACTTTGAAAACACAACCAACCTGGTTCGGGCGCAAACTTTTCTACTTGCTGTCGCACTTGTACTTGTTCTTCGGTAGAATAGGTTTTCGGTTTGATGGTCAGATTGCACAGTTGGAATTCGCTATGCAAATTTTTCAGTAAATCATCATTTTCATGCCCCTTAATCGGTTTTGATTCGGACAGTTTTTTTAATACATTTAATAATTCATCAGGTTGCATGACCATAAATCCTTTTGTGACAAATGGGCTACCATGTCAATATGAATAGGAACTGTTTATTACCGCCTATCCGTTTAGTTGAGTACCACTTATTTCCAAAATAAGCTAATTCAGTTATACAATAAATTCAAGTATTTATGTTGATTCCAGTATTCTCCATTCGTTTTTTTCGCCAATTCGTTGTACTTGCGGATTGATAGGCGGTAAGGCGAGTGTTTCTTGGAGCCCAAAGCTTACCCTTTGGACTCCAGATGTAGGGTGGGCAACGTCTTTTTGTTGCCCACCTTCTCGGTGGGCTTACTGCTTTTTTTTGCCCATTTTTCGGTTTTTATTGGGTGGTGGAACCTATTTCGATTTGGGTAGCTTTGGCTTTTTTTGTTCTGGCGAACTATCAGTTATCACCGGCTTTGGTTCAGTTGAGGATTGAGTATTCACATTATCCCTTTTTTCAATAGCCTCCTTCGGAAAAGGCTGAGGCGGCAGTTGACAGTTTTTACCCGCTTGCCAGTCTTTGTCTTCAAAATAGCCATGTCCGCGTCCCCCCCCAGCACCCAAAGCCAGTCGGCCTTCCGCTAAATCAGTCAAAGCCCATTTGAGAGCATCCCAGACATGCGTTTTTTCTGGTTCTGTTAAACCCTGCCAAATTTTATTCTGAGTCGAGGGCAATATCACCGTTATATTGAGTTGAAATGATTGTTTATCGACAATGACTTCTTCAGAAAACAACACACCTTCACGAACGCCTCCGGTAAAACGATCAACACCATTATGAGTATATTCAGTAACACCCGCTTTATCGTCTTTTTGCAAGTCTTCAATGGTACCCTTAAGATAAATGTCATCAAATATTAAACAGCCCATTTGAGCGACATTTTTATCATTTTTAGCTTGTTTCTCTTGGACATAGCCAAATAATGCTCTAATGGCTGGGTTATTTTCACCAACATATTGTTTCACTTCCTGATAATTATTAAGTGTTTCTTCGGCAAATACCTGAGTTAAACGATTGTAGTGATAAGCAACACGATGACTCAACGCACCTTTCACACTGCTGGCTGGGATAACCACTCGTTTTTTTGGGGTGAGCTGACCTTTCCATTCTCTTTTCCCAGGCTTAACACGACATTGCCATTTAACGCAGGGTTCAGTGATTATCAGTAACTGAGCTTGGCTGTCCTTAGCCAGCGGTGTCAGTCCTCCACCAAAACGATAACCTTCTAAAGGCGTTAAATTGAGGGTGATTTGCGGCGATAGCGTTTCTATCTGTAGTATTGGCTAAATCCTGAGTTAGTTGTTCCTTTAGATTAAATTGACCTGTATAGTAACGCACGACTTTCAATTTGCCTAAACCGCGCCGTGTGCCACCACCCAATCGAAACTCAGGACGCTCTAATAAATGAAGCAGTTTACCCCAACGGGGATCGTTGGGCTTATCACTCCATAGCGATAATTCAACACTAAAACGCTGTCCAGTGGTGAGACTCACCCGGTCAAATTTGCCTGGTTTTTGAGCATCACTGACCCCACGATGATTGAGTTTGACATGATCACGTCTAATCGGCGTTGTTTGTAGTGCGTCTGTCACGATTTCATTGGCCCAACGCTTATCATCTGTGTCCAACAAATCCTCTATTGGCTTGTCATGACTATCATGTAAGCATCCCCAAGAAACTTGTACAAAAGAAGGATGGCCGGTTTCTTGATTGTTGGTTCCTTCTGGCTCCCCGGTTTTCTTTTCATCTTTTTTATTCGCGGTTTTTTTGTCACGGCCAAATAATTCTTGAGTGTTCTTCGCATTGTCATCTGTCTCATCCGGATCGTGAAGAGACTGATAGGTATGCCTCAATACCCCCGCCAAGCTAGAACCGGGTATTGCCGGTAACCCATTGGCATCGCGCACAATCAAATTATCGGCAATACCATCAGTGCGCCCGGTAGCAATAGATAATGGTGTACTTGTCTCTAAAACCAAACTGGCAATATAAAAAAAAGGGGTGATTAGGGGTCATATTGATTTTTCCTTATATAGTTTGTCAGATAAATTGGAGGCCAAACTTTAGTTTGGTCCACCCAAACTAAAGTTTGGACTCCTTCAAAATCACCGTCTGAAAACTTCAATAGCGAGCAAAGGCATCTCTAACATTTTTAACACATCACGTCTTTGGAGCCAAACACTCTGTGGATACAAACAGACATCTGGTTTAAGTTCTTCTTTCACTTTTAAACCAAATTGGCTCATATCAGTTTGGCTGACATCGAGACTGGGTTCAACCATGACGGTGAACCGTTCATCATTGATTAATCGCCCGGTGATTTGGGCTTGAATAATGCTATGGTTTAATGAACCCATGTTTTGGGATTCTTCATGATTGTCGATTGCTGTTATCTCTGTCATTTATTTCCCCTGAGTTTTTTCACGGGCAACATCCATTGCTAATCGTGCGAATCGTGCCACAATTTGTGGTAATAATTCTTTGTCTTTTTCAGTGTTGGTTTTGTTGTTCAACCATTCGTGAATTTTATTTTTCAACCACTTGCTGAAATTATCTATGTTGCTTTGTCCAGTTATAACCAGTTTGGACCATTGCAGATCATGTTCTTTGCAAACTGCATGTTCACCTGCGAATAGTTTGTCGATTAACGTTTGTACAGACGTTGTATTTTTAGCAACTTCCATCACTTGTCCCCATTGTGTTGCGGTAGGCCCGGGGCAAGTGCCAGCCGGTATATAAGACAGAGAACTGGCGGAATTGTATAATGATTCAAGTCCTTTTTTCCATTCGTTAGCCGTCTTTTCTATTGTACCAGTATCAGATGCCTGTACTTTACGTTTGTTTAAGTAACGTAAAACCGGATGATCGGGTTCTGTTTGGGAGTTTGTATTTCCCTTGGGGGGCCGGGGCCGTTCTAGTTTTTCAAATTCTTTTCCTTTTCCAAATGTAAGGGTTTCGCTGGCAAGCAGCTTTGGATTTACCCACACGCGCCCTAATCCGGTTTGCCGATACAAGCCAATGCCTCGTTCTTGGATATGCTGTAAAATTTTGGCATCAACCTCCGTTTGACTACGAAAATGTAGCACACTGCCCGTTCTAATTCTCTACGACGACGCGTCGCATTGAATGGCGCGTAACGGCGACTGCGGACAAACGTTTTTTCCCTATCCAATTCAAAATGGGCGGGTAACCCAACACTTTTAGCCGTGGGCTGTAACAGGGGTTGTCCCCATTGATCTTGTAATGCCGCATCTGCTAATAACCATAATGTGACTTCTGAAGAAGCGGCTTCTGGTAAAGCCCGTTCATCTGCTTTGTCAAACTGTTGAATGTTGACAGCCCCATATTCTGCGGAACGCGAACGGCCTAATTTAAAATCTTTTGTTAAAAAACATTTAACAATATCTTTCAACAATTCTGGTTTGACATCTTCATCGGCTTCTAAACTAAAAACCAAGACTTGTCCCATTGGCAAACTGCTGTAACCAAATAATTGGTTATATTGTGCTGTGCCCGCTTCTGGATTGATGGCGGTTTTCATGTGAAATCTTGGCGAGATTTTAGTATATAGATTGTTTTCATCAATAGCACCAAGACTCACATAGCTTCCCCGCATTTGTTTCGGAATCACTTTCATAATTTCCCTATATTCACTATGCTGGAAATTACGTAACAACTTTTCCTCACGTTTGTCGGTATACCAACATAATGGCATTGGGTAGCTTAGCTGCTCATCTTCACTGAGTGGCAAGGCATTGCCAAAACGCACTTTGCCACTGTGAAATACTGTGTAAGCGTCCTCATGATTGTCCTTTTGTAAGGTGTCGTACAAATGGTTTGCAACAGTACCTAAAAAAGTGGCACCCGGCAAATAATCCAAGCTGCTATGTCCACCTTCAGTTGCTGCCCGTTCACTGACAACAACCTCTGCTTGCAAAGTAACTTTAAATTGTTGAATTGTCATTGATTTACTCTAACGTTACTGTCACTCGTCCTAAACCGCGGCTGCATGAAGTGCCCACCGCTCTAATTAAAGGCAAGCATTTTGCTAATTCGGCAAACCATTTAGGGGTTATTTTATCCGGGTGTACAGACAACTGTGCAGTTAAAGTCAATGGAATCGTGACTTCCATACCTCGCAAGGATTTGTCTTTCGCACTGCCAGTTTTATGCTCAATGGCAGTGGCATAAATCTGATGGAAAAAACCTTGACGCAGACTTTCACCTATAGGCTTTTCCGCCCTCGAAGTTAATAACGAGATTAAATAATCTCTTAATTCTTTATCTAATACCGCATCAGAAACACTGAACGCACCGGCTTCATTTTCTAAACGGTTTTCAGCACTGCCAAACCAGCATTGTGTCAAATAAGCAGTTTCTGCGTCCCCCCCATTTTTGTTGAGCAATCCCCACTTTTCAGCCCGATACACTGCACGTCGCAATAAACCTTTGACAGTGCGCCCCGGCAAGCACGGCAAACCATACACATCTTTGTGTACTTCTTCATCTAATAACGTGCCACCACCGCGCCCGGTACCGGCTCGCCAATAGCTGCGGATGTTAAATTTAACTTGATACATAATCACTCCCTTTGCTGACATGAATTAAAGCAAGCGCATCACCGATGGGGGTACGTTTTGGTTTTTCAGAAATTTTTGTTTTTGGTCCATATTTGCATCAGGCTTTTGGATTAACTTTTCCAATACTTGCTCAAAACGGTTTAGTAAATCCATTTCGCCTCTTTTGTCCATGTTGTCATACCAACGCTGCATCGCCTGTTCTGCTTGGTTACGATCAATTTCTAACAAGCTCAAAAATTCACGCGCTGTGCCATGACTGACTTCCTCTTCGTTTAAGAAATCAAACAATGTCTGTAAATAGGTCAAATAAACACACTCATGGTTGTTTACAGTCGCCTTAACGTCGCCCACTAAATAGGGTTGCATGGTGATTTGAATTCTTTCATTGCCACTGCCTATTGTTAATTCACGCTCAAGGATGGTTTTGTAATCACCAATGATGCTAGTTGTAATCCGATGAAATGCAATACTGGAAGGCATCAATTTATTTTTGTCCAAATGTTCATGAGAGAAAGTTTTAGCGTGTTTGCACAAAGACTCGGCTAAATCATACCCCTGATAAAACGGTTGGCTGGCTTTGATATACGCGATGCCTGCACACGCGGTAAGTTGTTGAGGCAAAATCGTTTTTAACTCATTATGAGTGTCCTTAAGTTGAGTTAAGGCCTGTTGACTACACTCTTCAAATTTCTCCAAAAAAACTTGTGTAAAATTTAGGGCTAAGTCACCACGCACGATAAAAGTTAAATCGTCGCCACCCAATACCAAAGGGCGAGCAGGTATAATGCGAGAAAATTTCTCCACTTCTCCGGTTAAATGTATTGTGGCCTGTCGTGCCGATTTAACCGTTGTGTCTTGAATCGCTTCAGAAAAATCCTTCATTATTCTAGCATAGCTGTCCGGGTTTTTTAGCAATTTATCCTGTACGGTTTTTGACAATTGCCCCAAATCATTACCATCGGCATGAATGATGCCAAGGTACTGATTATCTTTTAAAAACGGAAAGGTGATTTCTTCATCCGATTGTTCTTGAAACTCTAAATTGGTGGGCCAATAGTAGACCAATTCACCCTCATTCTTAAGGCCAAATTTGTCAATTAATAATGCCCGGCCGCTACGAAATTTAGGATGACGCTTAGTTTTAGTTATTGCATCCAAGCGTTCTTCACGTCCTTGAACTCGGTCAAGGAAAACGGCGGGTTGTCCTGTGCGTGGATTGCGGGCGACCAAAGGCCCTGCTAAAGGCAAGAGAAATAACAGACGATTATGGTCATCAGTTTTAAATGCGTTTGCCGCTTTTTCAATGGCCACTTTTAAGTCTTCACCCGTTCCAATGCCTTGCACAAATTCCAAACCCGGGCAGACTTTTTGTACACAAAATGTCCACGCTGCTTGAAAGCGTTCGGCCTCTTGGTGTTTTGAAAAAATGGCGGCAAAGGCACCGCCGGCTTTGCGAGCAAATTGGACTTTAGCTTGATCCAATAACCCTTTATCACAACACAAATATTCAATTTTCTCACTCGCGCCAATCATATCCTTTAATTTACCACTCTCAAGGATATAGTGTTGGATGGACTTGGCTTCAAAATTGTACACAGTTGGCATATTTATTTTTCCATTGGTTAGAGTTGCCCAGAAAAGTTTTTGCTCCAAACCTTCAAAGGTTTGCCAAACTTTGAAGGTTTTTTTGTAATATTCGGATGCTATCCCTTCTTAGGGATAGTATCCGTCAAATCAAGAAAAAAGCCATTACCTGCGGATATATAAGCGAACTATAAAGTATTAAAACAGTTTTAATTCAAAAGGTTAACAATTATTAGCGTGCGCTTATATTGGATTTTTCGCAGGGGCTTTATTTTTCCAAAATATTTTGGAAATGTCAAATCAGGCATAAGGTGCACCAGAATGGTGCGTCACTGGTTGCCCTCTTGTCACCACACACAATTACTATTATACTGTTGGCCGTTGAGTTTCTCTCGTGCAAGGTGCGCCTTGCACTCCTGACAAGACGACCAAAAAATTGGGAATTAGGAATTTTAAACCTAGAATGAGTGTTATTTTCATTTGAGGTTAATTGCTTAAGAGGAAAACGCCAATGTTGGATATGTTACTTGAGCCTACCAAAACGTTTGTTAAGGGCGGAATTGATGCTTTCCGTAAATCCAATGAGCATAACAATTTGCTGATTGCGGTTCAGGATCGCATTCGACGTGAGGTGCGATTTAATTCTGCGCTTCTCCAAGAGTTAAAGAAGGTTGACAAGAATACAAACACGCCTAAATATGATGATGTAATTCGTTTGGCACTTGTTAAATCGTGGCGTACTGAGGCGTTTGACGAAGTGAATAGTGGCGTACTGCCTCTGACGCTGTTTTTTGAAACCACATTATCAAAAGAGGATATTTTTCCAACCAATTGGCCGAAACGAGATAAGTACTTGGAATGGCTTAAGAATGTTGTCACGCAATACGATTTACTTGAGCGGGTTTATCATCGTATCCAGTTGGCTAAGACTTTTGCTGAGTGTGGTAAAATACAAGGTGACATGGATTATATCCACTTTATGTTGATTGGTTTTGAAAAGTCGATAGCTAATACGACTATCCGGTAAATTACTTTTGGTTCCCACGCAGGCGCGGCACTGCCATTAAGTTAAGGGCTTGCGCGGGGGATTGCCCCTACAGAACCGTCCAGAGTAGGGGCAATCCTTTATGGTTGCCCTCACAAAAAAGCTTAACTTAATGGCATTGACGCTGGCGCGGTGGAAACGTTCAGAAAAAACCGTAAAGCGTTTGGCAAGCCTTGAAGGTTTGGCACAAAACCTGGGCAACTATACAAAGGTTACCGACAAATGGCTAAACAAAATAAAACTTCACAAACTTCCAAAAAATCAGAAGTTTGGATTGATGCCAAAAAGCGATTTCGTCTTTCGGCTGTAGATATCCAGATGGCAAAAGAACTTGGTATGAATCCGAAAATTTTTGGCAAATTGGCTAATCACAAGCAAGAACCTTGGAAGGCATCACTCCCTGATTTCATAAAATAGTGTTATTTCAAACGTTTCAACAAGCGGCAACCCGATAAAATGTAGCAACAAAGAAATCCGATTTCTTGAAGAAATCGGATTTCTCACCGTGTTATCCTTTTACAAAGTTGAGTGAGACTATCGCCAAAACCAGCGATAGCATCACGGCTTGAACCAGTTGAGTGATACTATCGCCAAAACCAGCGATAGCATCACGGCTTGAACCTGTTGAGTGAGACTATCGCCAAAACCAGCGATAGCATCACGGCTTGAACCAGTTGAGTGATACTATCGCCAAAACCAGCGATAGCATCACGGCTTGAACCAGTTGAGTGATACTATCGCCAAAACCAGCGATAGCATCACGGCTTGAACCTGTTGAGTGATACT
>QNER01000171.1 GCA_003646175.1 Candidatus Parabeggiatoa sp. nov. 1 | reverse complement strand
TATAAGGACTGATATCAACGGTTGGGACTGCTCAACCAGGACTCTAGTTGCAATTCGCAAGAATTATCAACAGAGAGCGAATTACCTAAAAATGTCCAGCTTTGTCTAACTTTTTAGGAACAGTTACTTGACTGCTGTGAGAAATTTTCAATCTACTGAATGTACTTCAAAACCATGCAAATGAGTTGGGTTCTGTGATAAAAGAGAAACCGGTAATATCAGGCGTTTTCTTTCATTCACAATTCACAATTGTATATCCTTTTGACCATTACATGAATATCCAACAAATATGCGTATTTTACTGCTCTCTACTGCATACAACGGTTTAACTCAACGCGCCCACTTGGAACTCACCGCTTTAGGACACGAGATTTCCACCGAATTGTCTTTGAGTGCTAAAAAAAATTAGGGAAGGGATTACGTTATTTAAGCCAAACTTGATTATCTGCCCATTCCTAAAAAATAAAATACCCGAGGATATTTGGCGTAATCATGTTTGTATTGTTATTCATCCCGGTATTAAGGGTGATCGGGGCCCATCATCTATGGAGTGGGCAATGATGGATGGTGTTGAAGAATGGGGCGTGACGGCCCTACAGGCGGCTGAAATCATGGATGCTGGTGATATTTGGGCCTCGGCCATTTTCAAAAGGAGGCCCGTTTGTAAAGCCCGAATGTACAGACATGAGATCATGGAAGCGGGGATAGCGGTTATTTTGGAAACCGTTAAGCGTTTTGACAGTGGCATTTATTTGCCTGAACCGCTTGATTACACCAATGAAGATGTTAAGGGTAAGTTGCGTCCCGCGATGACTCAAACAGATAGGCGTATTGACTGGTTAAAAGACGACGTTGATACTATCATCAGAAAAATCTATTCTGCTGATAATCAACCGGGTTTGTTGGATACGATTTATGATGATGAATATTACCTTTACGACGTTCACCGGGAAGGTAAATTATTGGGGGACCCGGGCAAAGTTATCGCTAAACGGCATGGGGCAATTTGTCTGGCAGCAATAGATGGTGCTGTGTGGATAACACATTTGAGGAAGAAAGCGGCTGAAACTCAGACATTTGCAACGAAGGTATTGGGGTTGGGCAATATCCTAAAAGACGTGCCGGTGAAAAAGAAAGCCACCGAGGAACCGCCCAAGAAAAAATACTTTAAGTTGCCAGCAACGATGGTTTTAGGCGATAAGTTGAAAAACGTGCATGAGGCACCCATTAAGGCACTCTGTACCGTTACAGCCACAACTTATAACGAACTTTACACTGGGGCCGCCACAACCTATCGCGAAATATGGTATAGAGAGGAAAATGATGTTGGCTACCTTGCCTTTGACTTTTACAATGGTGCGATGGACACCGAAAAGTGCAATCGGTTGAAGGAAGCGTATCTAGCGGCCTGTAAGCGTCCCACCAAAGTGATTGTTTTGTCGTGCGGTATGGACTTTTGGTCAAATGGCATTCATCTCAATGTGATAGAGGCGGCCGAAAATCCGGCTGATGAAGGTTGGCGTAATATCAATGCGATTGATGATCTTATTCAAGCCATTATTACCACTGAAACGCATTTTGTCATATCAGCCATGTTGGGCAATGCCGCAGCAGGCGGGCTGATTATGGCTTTGGGGGCTGACAAAATCTATGCACGCGCTGGCATTGTTTTGAATCCGCATTACAAAACAATGGGTTTGTATGGTTCGGAATATTGGACCTATTTGTTGCCTAAACGCGTTGGTCAAGAGCAAGCACTTGAATTGACAGAGAATTGTTTACCAATCAGCACTCAGCACGCTAAAGAGATTGGGTTGATTGATGGGATTGTCTACAGTGATGGGTATGACTTTCATAGGCATATTACCCGGCTGGCTGAGGAGAAGGCCCACAACCCCGATTATCAAAAGCGACTCGAACAAAAGGCTGAGCAGCGGCATCAAGATGAACAGCAAAAACCACTGGCCGAATATCGGGCTGAAGAATTGGCTGAAATGAATTCGAGGCCAAAGTTTTTGCTCAGCAAAAACTTTGGCCTCGAAAAGTGTTTTTATGATCCAAGCCATATTTACCCGCAAGCCTGCGCTAATTTTGATACGGCCCGTCATAATTTTGTGCATAAAAGTCGTCCAACCGCCACACCGTCGCGTTTAGCGAAACATCGTCCTGCTATCTGTAAGGCTGCTTCAAACAATTAAGATACCAATGTAAATACTAGAGCCTCTTGCAAAATTATCAATTTGATTTTATTGATTTTTTGTAACTACTCAGCCCCAACGGGGCTTATTATTATAGCCTGGGGCAACGCCCCAGGTGCTGAAAGGGCACATTAAAATTTTAAATCGCCCCTTCAGGGCTTGTTCGTTGTTATTCTGGTGAAAATGGCACCAGTTCCCAGGGCGTTGCCCTGGGCTTTAATAAAGCGCCCTTTCAGGGCTGAGTAGTTACGATTTTTTTATTAATATCAATAAAATCAATAAGTTACATTATTTTGCAAGAGCCTCGTAAAAGTTTCATCCGGTTCAAAATTTCTTGCTATTTAGCCCATTAGTGTGTATCCTTGCGTTTCTTCCATTTTGGAGAGGTACCGAAGCGGTCATACCGGCTCCGACTCGAAATCGGATGGTCCCAATGGGGCACGCGGGTTCGAATCCCGCCCTCTCCGCCATTTTCACTTTTCCCACATTCCCTAGTTCTAGTGCACGATCGCGGAAGGATCCAGACCACCTCAGCCAACGGCTTTAGCCGTTGGCGCTGGGGTGGTATCGAAACTTCCGCTTTCGTGTACTAGGAGTCTGTCGGACTTAATAGCTAACTTATTGTTTATACTGAAATTTTAATTTAGGACTCATTTGGTAAATCACTTGTATATCAATTACTTAACACAACAAGCCCGACAGACTCCTAGTACCTTGTCATAGGTGTTCGGGATTATTGTAAATGACTGATTTTTAATTTTAATTAAAATAAATGGTTAAGAATGAATTTATTTTGACAACATTAACTTCAACGGCAATAATCACGAAATATAATTATCCGTTCACCATTAATCATTAATCATTCATCATTCTTAATGAGTCATTCACCATTCATCATTCTTAATGAGTCATTAAATGAGAAATTTTAAAATCCCGAACACTTATGAGTACCTTGTCATTTTTCTATTGACAGGTGACAGGAGTCGGCCAGATTTTTCGATGAACTGCCCAAACTGAAGTTGGCCGATTCCTGAGCCAATTATTTGATTTGTCACCCCAACCTTGATACCTGTTAGTGTATTCTATATATGCGAATAACCAATGATATAACGGCCGCTTGCACTTGACTTAATAGATATATATTTGTCAGGTTTTAGGTTATTATGGAATTTGGGTTGCCCTCCAAAATTTTGATGAGCTGTTGGGGCCTGAGTTAATCGTTATTCGCGATTAGCGATTTTTGAGGGCCGCTTGATTTAAGGATAATATTATTGGATTTGAATTGAACCCCTAAACTTTTTAACCAATCCAATTTTCCCCATTCTCAAAAAGTTTTTTTCAAAAATGACTTGCTATTTAGTCCATTAGTGTGTATCCTTGCGTTTTTTCCATTTTGGAGAGGTACCGAAGCGGTTATAACGGCACCGACTCGAAATCGGTTGGTCCCAATGGGGCACGCGGGTTCGAATCCCGCCCTCTCCGCCATTTTTCCTTTCCCAAATCGGGCAACCAGTTTGGCCCGCCCACCTACTTCACTCACTATACTTGTCCGTCAATAAATTTTAGCCCAATAAAAACAATCAGTTAGGTTCATAAAAGCCTTATTTTCGGACAACCCTTTTAAAACGTGTTATAAGTACTGAAGCATAAGTTTTCAGGTATTTTGAAATAGGGCAACCACAAGGGATTGCCCCTACGCAATGCTCTGTAGGGGCAATCCCCCGCGCAAGCCCTTTGCGCTCAAATATCGGTTTATTTGTGCTTCAGTACTTAGACGTTCAGATAAATCGTTTTACAAATCAAAAAAATAAGTGCTAATTTTTCAATTGCTTAATTGATGTCAGTGTAAAATGATTTACCTGAAAAGCTATAGGTGTAAACAAAATATTATGTCAGAAAAGAAAAAACCATTACTTCATGAAATTCTTGCGATTGAACAAGAATGTAAAGCCAATGCTGAACGGGCGAGAAACCAATCTATAGAAACTTTTCGTTCTAAGCAAAAGCATTTTACGGGTATGCGGCGCACCTTTCGTCCTTTTGCGGTTGATGAGCAACTGGGAGAAGAAGGGGGTGAGCGTTTAGAGGCAGAAACTCGCCTGGTAAAGACTGTGCCAGAAGAATTAGAGCAGATGCTAAAATCTGTGAGTGACGCAATCGATATTGGCTACAAAATTGATGATGCGAATACTAGGGCTAAAGCGGATATTGTTATTGATGATGAAGTGATTGCTACAGATGTACCGGCCACCTTTTTGTTACAATTAGAAAAACGTTTACGTGAAATTCGTGCGGTATTAAAAGAAATACCCAGCTTTGATCCAGTACGTTTATGGAATATTGATCCGGGTGCGGATAAAAAATATATGTTACGTGCCGAACCGGTGACTACGATTCGTAAGCAACGTACTAAAAAATACAACGTGATGTATGAAGCGACGAAAGAGCATCCGGCGCAAGTCGATATTGTTGAAATTGAGGAGCCTATTGGCGAAATCCGTTCGTATGATTGGACGGGGATGGTTTCTCCCGGTAAAAAAACCGCACTATTAGAACAGTTGGAAAAATTACTGTCGGCTGTTAAAACGGCACGTTCTCGTGCCAATATCGTCGAGATTGATAAAGAGAAAAAAATTGCACAAAAACTATTTAATTATTTATTGAAACCAATGAATGAATAATTAAATGCCAGATTTGCTCAGCACATATCAGTTCAGTTCAGTACAGTTCAGTACAGCGAATTTGCGAAAAAAACGAATGGAAAATGGTGGAATCAACGCCAGTGTTTCGATATTGCCGGTTTAATTATTAATGAGCAGTTTGCAGGCCTTAGTTTGCAACTGAGTCCGAAACGTTTCCTAGAATTCTTTGGGGGCTTAAAAAGCTCAAGTTATGCCTTAGCTCAAGTATTAATAATTCGTTTATTTCGGAAAGAAGCTGTACTCAACTGAACTGATAGGTGGTAAGTCCAAATTCGTGCGTGTATTAAACCGAAAAATGATGTAAAATAGAATTGGGTATAGGCTTAGATTTATTGTTATGTTTAGATTGATATAGAATTCGTCATGTCTGACAAATTCTGTTAGGTTAAAACCCAAAGACTGATATCAGAATTTTGCTTATGACTTAGGTGATGTTTTTTCAGGAAACGCCACAGAAATGAGGGTTCGACTCCCCGCTGTACATAACGGTTAGTTTAATGGTAGAACACTGTGATTACTATGTTTCCAAACTGTTAAATGCCTAAGAAAAAGCACAAAAATTCCGGCAGATATAGCTCAATTGGCAGAGCGCCGGCTTCAGAATCTGGAGGTTATAGGTTCGATTCCTATTGTCTGCGCCTTGGACGCACCTTCGATGGAAGGTGCGTCCGCCTCCCTCCTAAAAATTGACCTATCATTGATAGGCCAACCACTTCTTGAAAAGTGTCTTCGTGCAAGTCAACCTTGCACTCCTTTAATCTGATAAAATAGACAAAACAGTTACCCTTGAACTTGATGTTTTCAGTCGTATACTTCGTTCCTTTGAAAACGGTGAGAAATGAAATAAGAGGTTACGGTTTACTTTTGCATTTCTGTTGACATTGAACGACATCCTAAAAAATCAAATTAATCCGTAAAATCCGTCAATCCGCTGTACTTCCAGTATAGGTAAAAAGGATGAACAAAAAATCCATTTTCAAAGAAAACCAAAAATATACTTTCAGTGATTATTTTGAAATGAATAATCCAACTGATGAAATTGTTGGCGAGTTTGGATACTCTTATGAAATTAAAACAATAGAGTTACCAAAATCAACTGATTATGATAAAAATGTGATAAAAAATCTTCAAGATATCTATTACACGGTTTTTCCTAGAATACCCTTAAATTCCGAAATGGCAAAAAGAGAATTTTTGATAGCCCCTCTTATTTTGGAAGTCGTTAGAAATAGTATGGTAAAAATCAATATTGAATATCCGTTAAATATTGACGATAAACTGGGCGGATATTTAGATTATTTGTTGAGAGCTAATCAAGAGATAATCGTTATTGAAGCTAAAAAGAAAGATATAGATAATGGTTTTAATCAATTAGCAGCCGAGTTAATCGCGCTAGACAAGTATGAAGATAATGATTGTATTGAGATATTATATGGTGCTGTGACTTTGGGCGATTTGTGGAAATTTGGTACTTTAGATAGAAATAAGAAACATATTGTCAAAAATATTCATAGTTACATTATTCCGGAACATACGGAAGACGTTTTTTCAACTTTGATGGGGATTATCAAAGCCAGTTAAGTTAGCACTAATGCTTAGAAAAGATAATACCGGATGGCTTTCGTTAGTTTCTATCAGCTTAATTGTGAAACGGGCGCATTCCTACGACAAGGTTAAGTACAACGAATTACGGGCCAATAAAAGAATTATAACCATAATATTACACGCGATGCTCAACTTAAGTTATTGTACTTTAAGGATTAATTTTTTTTTGAAACGCGCAGCGATATCTACCTACCATAAAAATCAATAACTTAGCAATATACGTTTCGCATCGCGTTATTACATGTTTAGGAACGTGCATGAAACAACTTAGTCAACTTGGGGCAACCACAAGGGATTGCCCCTACAAATCATCACGTTACGTAGGGGCAATCCTTTATGGTTGCCCTAATTATTTCATGCACGTTCCTTATTAAATAATGGTTATTTACAATTTATAGATAGAGCGTGATGGAAAATTGGTGGGACGAGCCGGAGATAAAAAGGTGAGAAAAAAATCAATACTTGGCAAAAGATTGCACTTGCTGATGGATAGGTGTATGATGCGTAGGCGATTGTGATTTCAAGGAAAAAGGTTTGAACAGGATTTAACGGATTTAAGGATTGACAGGATTAAAGAACGGAAATTGGCGAGGTTAGGATGTGGTAGTCGTCAATGGCAATTTTTAAGCACAAAAAAATTCCAAGGCGTTATGCCAATAGTTTTTAATGGTTAAATAGATTAAATGGCAATTCATAAAATCGCAAATCGCATATTAACGAACTTTTGGGTTTCGATTAGAAACAGACATTTTTGATTATGGCATTGCCGAATATCTTGGTAACGAAGCCCTGTTGGTTTGTATTGCACCTTGCCACCATGCACAATAAAACTTTTCCGCTGGTTTCCCAATTGATAGCCGAATGTGCTTTGGACAAAAGAACGGTCATACATGCGCTGCAACTCCTTTAAAAAAATCACTTTATCCACATTACTCATCAACAAGACAACAACATATACGCACGCGGTCCAATCAGTCCGAGGGGCCATTCAACACAATGGTTGGCAAAAATTAGAACCGGCCAATATACCTTTTGAAGAAATTGAAATACCCGAAACATATTTAGGGCAAAACCGTAAAGCGTTTCCAAAACCTTGAAGGTTTCTAACTCCACCGCCTTTTTATGACCCTGCGCCTTTATTACCGATGGACGCACCCGCCCATCAAGCCGCCGCTAAGCCAACCGTTACAACAGAAAAATGTCCCTGCTGTAATGAACATGGCTTAATAGAATATGTTAGAATTCACGACGGTAAAGTTTATGACATGCTTTGCGACCATAACCCAGCCACGATAAAAGGCGGGGCCCTAAAATGTTAGTTCCCAATTGGTCGTTTAATTGAGCATCTTTTAGGCGGGCCGTACCGGACAAAATCCGTGAAGAATTAATTTTTCCTAATTTGGAAATGCTCAGGAATGCCAGCCATGTCATTTGCACCCAATCACTGGTTTCCGAACTGAGCCTATTTTTTTAGAATTGGCCGATCGTGACAATATCGTGAAAGTGGTCAATCAATATCAACCTTGGCAATCATTAGCTTAGCGTCGGGTGGATATTACTGTTGCGTATTTACAACAGCCACTACTATTTGTCCCGTTTAAAGTTGGAAGCCAGTTGGAATCAAAAAATGATTAAAGACCCGATAGAAAAATATAACAAAATCTATATTTATTCACCGCATTACGATGATACTTTTTTATCGTTAGGAGGTTATCTAGGTTTAAGTAATGAATTTGGAAAGGAAATAACAAGTATCATAGTATTTGGAAAATCGAATAATGTATATAAAACAAAGCTACCAAAAGATAAAATTGAATATGCAAGCTCAATTAGGTGTGAGGAAGAGAAAAAAAATATTGACTTGATTTCTGGAAATTTAATAGTTTGGGAAAATTACGAAGCAAACATTAGGGGGCACAAAACAAACAAAAATAGTTTGAAAAGATACCCTTATGAGATAAAATTGGAATATGACAAGTCTGTAATTTCCAAAGTTGTGAATCAAGTGAGACAAAACTTAGTTAATAACAAAGAAGTCTTACATTTATTTCCTCTATCAATTGGCAACCATGTAGACCACTTAATTGTGAGGCAGTGTTTGAGTAAAGTTGAAAATGGTTTTAACATTGGTTTTTACGAAGATTTACCATATGCGATTGAAAATTCTTACATTGAGAAAATAAGTGATAACATGAATTCTGTTTTACTTCCTGTAAATCTTGAAAAGAAGAGATTATTTATACAAAACTATCAAAGCCAACTTGCTGAAAAATGGATAGATGATATAACAAATTATATGTTATCTATTAGTAAACAATTGGACATTTACTTTGAAAGAATATGGTTAATGAGGTAGTCATGACAAAAACAGCACATTTTATTTTTCGAGTTGATACTAACAAACCATTTCATAAATCAAGTGGAATAATCAACGATTACTGGAAAAATGCTTTATCTAAATTCGGATATAAATTAATATCTTTCCATCAAAGAAGAGTTACAGAGAGTATTTTACCTGGTCAAAGATTAATTCCACTTGAAATCTATTCATTAATACATAAAATAAGTTTGGAAAATATACCTGATATTACCTTCTATGATGACCACGGTTTAGCTATAAAAACTCCATTAAAGAGGGATAATCATAAAAACATTCTTTTTTTTCATGGACTGAGAGGAAACCCAGGCAGTGTTTTAGCTAATCCTCTAATAGATTTTTACTGCTGTAATTCTAACTATTTAAAGAACGTTTTAAGTTCTTTCATGCTTTTTCCAAACTTTGAAAAGAAATCTATCATAGATGCACATGGAATCAACTCAATTACGTCAATAACACTTCCTGTACCTATGATTGATTTTCCTAATGGTTATGAAAATGAAGGTGCAGATTTACCTTCTATCATTCACAGGACTATTATTAATGGTTACATTATTGGTCATTCCATACAGAGAGATAAACCAGTATTATCAGCACTTGTTTTTATATTAAAATATCTAAACGAACTTTGTGAAAATAATGGAACCAAAAAAGTAAAACTTGTTATCAGAGATAATGTTCTAACACCACTAAAAAAGTTTATTTATCAACAAAAGAATATTAATCGTGAAAAAATATTAGATTATTTTATTCCTGTACCTTTAATGAATAATTCTGCAACCACAGAACTTATGGAATCATCCAGTTTTGGGTTGTGTTACAATTGCTATCCAGAGTCTTTTGGTATTTACCCATTGGAGTCTGTTATGCTAAATAGCCCAATTTATACAAATGGAATAGGGAATAATCGTTATCTACTACCCTCTGGGCATGGAATTGACGTATTTGAGACCAAAGGCATGGAATTTGGCAACTTCAAGGAATACGAAAAAGTAGCAGAAAAAATATTTCATGATCTACATTCAAATCAGAAAGCTAATAATTGTGAGAAAGGTTTGGAGTACATTAGAAAAACATATAATAAAGCCCAATTTGAAGAAAGCGTATTTTCAATGTTAGATTTACTTTATTCAGAGAAAATACCATACAACGAAAAAATAAACTTTGATGATTTAACATTTTATCTAAGCCCTCTTGTAAGGAACATAGATACAAAAACAGGACATGTTATATCTGATTATAAGAGTATTATATTGAGTCGTGAGGAGTTAGATTTACTCATTTTATTGGTTGGAAAAAAAATTAAGGATATGGATAATAGCCTTACAAATAAATTGGGGAATGTGTATAGTCTTTTTTACAAGGGAATTATAGCCTTAAACAAATAAAATTATTAACATGACATGAGTTGGTTTAAAATCGAATTTGATGCTTATCAAAATGCTTACAAAAATTTTGGAGGCAGCTTTATAACTAATCCGCTAGTAATTAAGATAATGGAAGAGATATTCCAAATAGAAACACATTATCTTGCTTATAGAGAGGAAAACAAAATTTTATTAAGTGTTGCTGTTTGGGAAAACTGGTTAGCAGGAAGTAAACAGTATCTGATAGAGAAAAAGAAAAGATATTTATTTGATTTTGGTAATGCAGAATTTATTTTACCAATGAGTAAGGAGTTTAGAGGAGTTTTGCCTTTCAAGTGCAACCTAATATCTAAAGTACATCAAAACCAAATTACTAACATAGAAAAAAACTCTTTCAAATGGTGCATAGCTAAACCACATTCTGAATTTGTAAAGGATAAATATTCTATTTAGTTAAACTAAGCCTGTAAAGTTTCCAGTACAGACTCGTCTTCAAAACGGTACGTGAGACTAATCCCGAATACCGCTCCTCTCTACATAGTGTTGTTTTACTAACTTTGCGTTCCAATGCTTCTTTATAAACCGATTATGAGTTCGACCTCAATTATAGTTCGTTCAACTTAGGAGAAATTTTCCCTTTATCATTGCAATACCTCTTTTCATAAATTAACATTGTT
>QNER01000170.1 GCA_003646175.1 Candidatus Parabeggiatoa sp. nov. 1 | reverse complement strand
TAGCCGATTTGATGGGGATGAATAGCACGGCACCGATTACCTTTCAGGATCAATACACAGCCGAAGAAAATATGGCCTCATTGAAAGCCAAGCCCCGTATTATATTGGCCCATGTTTTTTTGAAAGATGGCAAACTTTTCGCAAGCTATTTCAGAGGTCAAAAACCAAAAAAAACTAGCGATTTTGATGAAGAACTTCGCCCCGATCCAGAAGGCTTTGATGAAGGGCCAGAGGGCCTTGATGTAGAACTTCGCTCCGGACCAGAGGGCTTTAGTGAAGGACTTCGCTCCGAGCCAGAAGGCTTTGATGAGGGGCCAGAGGGCCTTGATGTAGAACTTCGCTCCGAGCCAGAAGGCTTTGATAACGAGGAGCAAAAGAGCTTTGATGACGAACAAAACGAGGCAGAAGAAAGCCCAACCCTCATGGACTATTATTTTTCAAATCCAGAGGTGCAAGGAAATGATAAAATTGAAGATAACTATTTTTTTAAAGAGGATTATGTAGAGGTTTTTAAGGAAATTATTTACAAAGGTAAACCATTAGGGACTATCTACATCCGATCTGATTTGAAAGAACTCAATGAACGTCTACTTTTGGCAGGCTGCATCATTGTTGCTGTGCTGATAGGTGCCTTATTGCTTGGATTTGTGCTGGCCTCTAAACTCCAACGGCTTATCACGACACCGCTTTATAGTTTGCTTTCAACGATGAAAATAGTGTCGGTGGAGAAAAATTATTCCATTCGAGAACCGAAACCCGGCAATGATGAGTTAGGTAGTCTTGTTGAGGGCTTCAATGACATGCTGGCTCAGGTTGAAGGGCGCGATAAAGAACTCGCCCTTGCTAATCAAGAAATTACGGCGTTAAATGAACTTCTTAAAGAGGACAATCTGCGTATGAGCGCGGAACTCGAAGTGACGCGCCAATTGCAACAGATGGTTTTACCCAAAGAAGATGAACTCCAGCAAATTGAAGGATTAGACATCGCCGGCTTTATGGAACCTGCCGAGGAAGTGGGTGGCGACTATTATGATGTACTTCAGCACAACGGGCATGTCAAAATCGGTATCGGTGACGTGACCGGACATGGCCTTGAAAGTGGCGTGTTAATGTTAATGGTGCAAATGGCGGTGCGTACCCTGCTCATTAATGATGTGAGTGATTCAGAAACGTTCTTGAGTGTCCTCAACCGTGCAGTTTTTGACAATGCACGGCGTATTCAGACGGATAAAAATTTAACGCTGTCTTTACTGGATTATGAAGCGGGGACGTTGCGCTTGACGGGACAACATGAAGATGTTTTGCTAGTCCGCAAAGATGGCAATGTTGAACTGATTGATACTTTTGAACTAGGTTTTATGGTCGGCGTAAAACCCGATATTAGTGCTATGGTGTCACAAATGGAGATACAACTACAGCCCGGTGATGGAATTGTCCTGTACACCGACGGGATTACCGAAGCACAAAATATGGATGAAGAACAATATGGTATTGAACGCTTGTGCGAAGTAGTCAGCCACAACTGGCAGCAGTCGGCTTTGGGGATACAACAGGCAATTGTTGCGGATGTGCGGCAATATATTAGCGAACAAAAGGTTTTCGATGATATTACCGTGCTGGTTCTCAAACAATTGGCCTAATTGCTAATTCTAATTAGTGGCGGAATCCGGCACTGGGATCATTGAATGGGATTGGTTCAGCTTCTGGGCAACCATAAAGGATTGCCTCTACAATATCGTTTTTATTTTGTGTCCTTGTAGGGGCAATCCCTTGTGGTTGCCCTTTTAAGAAGCGTTCCCACTCAACGACCCCAGTGCCCGGAATCCAAACCCCTATTATTGGGAATTGGGAACTACGCTGAAGCATAAATTTTCGTATATTATGAATTTTTGTAGGGTGGGTAACGTCTTTTTGTTGCCCACCATCTCGGTGCAATGCCATTAAGTTAAGCTTTTTTATGAGGGCAACCATAAAGGATTGCCCCTACACGACATAACGATTCGTAGGGGCAATCCCTTGTGGTTGCCCTTCACGATATGGCAGTGACCATCTCGGTGGGCAAAAAAAGGACTTTGCCGGCCCCCTACAAAATACCTGAAAACTTGTGCTTCGGTACTTAACTTAAATTCTGGCCGATTTTTACACACTAGATTCATAAGCTTTTTATTGATAATTTTCAATAGCTTGTTTATTTTTTAATCAAAGCTCCTGTAGTGTATATTTTATACACTACAGGAGCTTTTTCAAAAAAACCGGTAACAAAGTCCAGTTATCCTTAAAGATAAAAGCGTCAATACGAAAATATCGCTCAACTAAAAGAATTGAGATGTTTCCTATATAAACGTTACAACATATTGATTTTATTATTATAAAATTTACCTGCGAAATGAAAATGGTAAAAATTTCATGTCTCATCCTTTGACTCAAAAATGAGAATACACAGCTACTGAAAAAATTTTCTGAACCTAGTACTTTGTCAACTTTGTTTTGACGGGTAGGATGAAGACTCCAAACTTTAGTTTTTCAGCCCAAGATAAATCTTGGACTCCTGTTTGCCCGTCAATTCAAGGTGATAGAGTACTAATGTAGTGTATAAAAATATATAACTTGTACGTCAAGTTTTCGGTAAAAACGAGAGTGACAAAGCAGAGTAAAATGGTACTTTGTTATACTAACTAATTAGTTTTTACTTAATAAAATAAGTTATTAAATTTTAATAATGTTATTTCAGCGAAATCTTATAAATCAGTATATTAGCAAAAAACTTGACAATCGAGTATAAATACTCATTTATCCCACTTTTAGGCGTTCATTAGAGTTTATACCGATTTAACGTAACCAATTGATTTACTTGAAATGGTAATTTTGTAAATGTAATAAAATCAAGCACTTAATATTAAATCGGTATAAGGTTTATTATGTTGTTCAATTACTCATTTATAGCTCGTAAGAATAATATTTTGGCACAGTGAAACTTTAGTTTGGGCAGTTGTACTTCAGTTTGGACTCCGATTTTCTGATTAGCTATAATTGATCATTCATCCTTCTAAAAGAGGAACACTTAAACATGATACAGATATTCGGTGACTATCTTGAAAACTTACCAGATCAGGACGAATACTTGACGATGGGATTTTCCCCCAGCTCAGTGCCTTTAAAAAAACGGTGGCAAAACAATGGGTTATCAGCAGATTTTATCGCTGATTACTTTAGAACCTTCTTTGTGAGTCAGCAAGATGATGATGACGGAGATGATGAAAACTTTGCCGCTGAGAATTACCGAGATGCGGTGAAGTACATCGCCAATGAATTGCTGGAAAATGCCATGAAATTCCAAGATGAACAGGTGTCATTTACCGCTAAAATTGGTTTTTCATTGTATAATGATAAACTGATATTTTGTGTCACCAATGGCATTAATGAACAGCAAGTGGCGCCGTTTCAGGGATTTATCAAAAGGTTACTGACTGAAGCTCCTGATGATCTGTATATTCAGGCGATGAAAACCAATGCGAGGAAAGGGGTTGATGCCCCCTCAAGACTGGGGTTGCTCAGCATGGTATGTGACTACTCAGCTAAACTGGGTTGGAAGTTTGAAAAACGCCAAACTAACCCACCTATGACAATTGTCAGCACGATGGTGTGTTTGGAATTATAACAAGGTTCAGAAAACTTTGAGTTCGGAAGGAAAGAAGAAATATTCCCTATTTATTTGAATCAGGGTGTTATGTCAATATACCTACTTCTGAAGTCCTGAAGAACTCCTGACTATGAGATTTTAGGTATGGAAATTAAAGCGGATAAGTACAGCATTACTTACGACTCAGAAGCCGCCACGGTGACTTGCAAAGGTTCATTACTGCTCAATGGCGCTAAGGAATACGAACCTCTCCTACAACTTCTCAACATGGCAGCAGAGCAACAACAGCCCGATAGCTTAACAATCGACTTACGGGAATTGAAATTCTTAAACAGTTCTGGTATTAATATGATGACCAAGTTTGTGATCAATGTGAATGATATAAAAGCACTGGAACTTGAAGTGGTGGTTTTATACAGCAAGAAGATTGCTTGGCAGGAGAAGTTGTCAAAAAACTTACGGCGCTTGATGCCCACTTTAAAGGCTAAATTAGAATAGAAGCTTTATTTCAGGGCTCTGTTCAAGAGAAGAGTTGACTGGTTTCGTTAAAAATGAACGAATTCCCAAAACATCAAAAGGGGCTATTTCTAATTCCTAATTCCTCATTGACTGATTCCTAATGACAGGGATTCAAGCCATGCCCAAAGACTCAACATCAAATGCACAATTGCGGTTAGAACTGAGGGACTTCCAAAAAAATAATATATTCGTAAATAACATATTCGCCAATGGCGAATTTTGAACCGCGTATTGCTATGATATTTCAATAAGTTAGGATCGGCGACCAAATAATTTCCCCAATCCGAGAAACACACCCCGTTCATCACATCGAACGATGTGACTCACGATTGCTCTTGATTCCCATTTTGAGATTTGCTCAGGGTGCGTTGGGGAAGTTATTTTTTCCACGATCCCAACGAAATACTGTGCCCAACTTCAAACTTCAATATTAGGGGGGGGGAAACTGGTATTTTATTATTTGGGAGTTGCCTAAGATTTTGAACTAAAATCAAAATTATACTTAGGCAAGGGTTTTTCGTTATGGCACTGATGAGTACCGGGCAATTGCATTAACTTTTTTTAATATCAATGGGTTATAAAGAAAAGTTATAACTTAGCACCGAAGTGTGCGAATTATTATAGCCTGGGGCTTTGCGGCAGGTGCAGGTGTTTATGAAGCTCCCAGGGCGCTGCCCTGGGCTTTAATAAAACGCCCTTTCAGGGCTGAGTCATTACGAAATGAACGGTGTTCAGACTTAGCCCCAACGGGGCGAATTATTATAGCCTGAGGCAACGCCCCAGGTGCAGGTGTTTATGATTTTCAAAGAAAAAATTTTTCTGGCTAGTTTTACCGATGCATAAACAGGTATTTGCCAATAAGTTCCCCCCTAAACGGGGGGATTTTCTGGCCCTGCTAGTCAAAGTTTGGCAAACTTTGAAAGTCTTTGTTAAGGAAAAAAACTTTTTGATTCTACTAAAAAACCACACCAGAAACAGCCGTATTAATTTCAACAAGCTTACCATCACACTCAAGCTTGCCATAAAAACAGCCCTCAAGCTTGCGATCAGTGTCGGCGTTATATTTTTCAACAATCAGTTTTGAGTCATGCTTGTACTTTGTATTCGTACAAGTACCTTCTTCTGAGTAAGGTGAATAATCCAAAGTTAAGCGAAATTTGTCACCCGCAAATGTACCCGTCCGTAAGTTCACAGCCTCAAAATCAAGTAAATCAAACGTTCCCGCCTCTTTAGTAACCAAGCCGATCGAAAATATCCCATTGTTAATTTCCATGCCCGGGTTCCTAAGACCGCCAAAAGGGTTAGGTGCTGTGGCTTCGACCATTTTTCCATCAACCTTCAGCGTAACACCGGTAGGACAGTTGTTGGAAGAACTCAAGCGGCTTGGACTTAGCCCTGAACTTGAATTTGGATCACTACCTGTTGCACAGGCAGTCAGCACAGTTGTTGCCAAAATCGTGATTGTTAAATGTTTTTTGACCATATCTCTTAACCAATGAAATAGCAAAATATATATTCTATTATAACTACTAAGGATCAACAAACAAATAACTTCCGCCAATAGCTAAAGCAATTGTCTAAAAGCTCAAGTACCCTAAAGGGCACTGAACCCAGCCAAAGGGGAAGTTAATTTTGCTTCGATCCTAACCTATTTAAAGCACTGTTGCATACATTTTTATAGCTTTTCAGATAATTGGGCGGTGTGTTCCCAGCTAACGCTTTGATTCCCATTTTCGTCAAAGCCCATAATTCTTCCCCCTTCTAACAGATACTATCCACTCTATAGTTTGTAAGAATAATAATTTTAGTTATAAAAACCTTCAAGGTTTTGGAAATATTGAAGGTTTTGCCCTAAATATTTTTCTGAACGTAATTTTAGTTATAAACCTTCAAGGTTTTGGAAACCTTGAAGGTTTTGCCCTAAATATTTTTCTGAACGTAATTTTAGTTATAAACCTTCAAGGTTTTGGAAACCTTGAAGGTTTTGCGCATCATTCCCGAAACCACTGGGGTATCAAAAGCTTGATAATAAATGTGGTTTGTGAAATATTCGGGTTAAAATCAGGATTGAATAGTAATGAAATTAATAAATTTAATAATTTATATCAATTTACTAATAACAATGGTTCTCATTACGCCACCCGTGGTAGCCAATTCCAGCACTGCCACTAAATCAACCATTATTTATAAATACTTTGATGCAAAAGGCGTGTTGCATTTAAGCAATAAACCACCCAAAAGCACGGCACTTGTGCTATATGCACGTAGCTATTTAGTACAACAATCTTACCAAGCATCACCGATTATTGGGCGACACCTCAGAAAACACCGTAAATACAATGACTATGCGTCGTTGATTGAAGTTGCAGCCCATCGTGCCAGTTTACCCCCAGCTTTGTTACATGCGGTGGTGCAAGTCGAATCGGACTATAATCCCACCGCCGTTTCTTCAAAAGGTGCGGTGGGATTAATGCAACTCATGCCTGCGGTTGCCAAACGCTATGGGGTGACGGATCGTACTGAACCGGTGGCTAATCTCAACGGCGGGGCGCAATACCTCCGTGATTTACTGACAATGTTTAATGGAGAAATCGCTTTGGCACTGGCAGCCTATAACGCCGGCGCAAACGCTGTGAAACGCTATGGTAACACTATCCCGCCTTACCAAGAAACAAGAAGTTACGTCAAAAAAGTTAAAAGATTGTATAACCAAGATTTTTTGGTCCAACCTTTGACAGACTAAAGCCAGCCATAGTTTTTAACAATAACGGAAATGGATACATTTTAAAAAGGATTTGCTTAGATTAGGATTTACTGATTATAACTTTTTTTGTTGAAAACTATAACGATATGAATTTTACTGAATTGGCATAAATGGTATCATTCACATTCAACATACTTACGGGTTGAGGCCTTTTTTGATATTGCTTTCCCCAGGTGGAAGCTGGAGCTATTCACATTTTCAGGGTTGGCGTGTTGATAAGCTATAGTTTTTCAGAAAAATAATGCAACGATACGGATGCTATCCCTTTTTTGGGGATAGTATCCGTTTAACTTTGAGTGGTGAAATTAATTATCTGAACATCTATATCACTTGATGATCAAGTTTTTAGTTTGACAAGAATAACTACAAAGATTGTATATAATAAGGGATTCAAACCGTTAACGACAGGGATTGTATATAAGAATTTTAGAGTCATGGTACCCGGTTTAAATCGGCATTGATATACAACCGAAGTCGTTAAGGTTTAAATCCGTTTTTATATACAATCCTTGTAGTTAGCTTTAAAAAAAACTTGTGAGTCGAGCACCAACAAAATCCGTTAGCGTTGAAGACATACTTGAATGGGTTATGGGCGTGGCTAATCCACAGCGTAGTCAGCGTTATCAAGAAATGAAAACAGCGGCGACGGAATATTATCAGGTGTTAGAAAATGCCAAAGCATTGCCAGAACAACTCGCCGAACTCGAAAAACGTTTAGATGAATGAGTCGCGTATCACACCTTTTTGGAAATGGAACGCACCGCTTCGTCAGTGGCATATTCCTTTTTTAACTTTGGAAGTTTTTAAATGTATTTTAGTGACTATAAAGGTTACTCAACTGACCAATTAGAAAAGATTTTTGAAGTACAAACTGCTAGAGACAACCTGTTTGAAAACTTACAACTAAGTCACAAAGAGTACCCTGAGACTCAAAAAGCAGTCGATGAGATAAAGTCCCGTTTTGCTCTAAATGAAGACGCTAATGAAGCAACAAGGAGTCACCTTTTGATAACGCCCGTCTTATTAAATGCTTGCGTCGTAAAAAATGTGGGTGCTTTTTTCGAGCCACCGGTTAATATTGAACAGGAAAAAACACCTAATTTACCGCATCAGTTAAGCGGTAAATATGATTGCGCTTTGAGCTTACATGCTTATAAATTTGTAACCCCTATCATATCAGTTGTTGAAGTGAAACCGGCACAAATAGGCAAAGGCATCGGCCAGTGTCTGGCTGAAATGTATGCTACTTTAAAAATATTTAAACAAAGCAAAGTGTACGGCATTATAACAGACGGTGTTGAGTGGGAATTTTACTTATTGGAAAACTCGGTATTGACTGCCGATAAAAAAGGTTGTTATATCAATAATATATCCGGCATCATAGATAGGATAGGTTATATAGCGGATAAGTTTAAGGATAGCAAGTAAGGTAGGCAAACGTTGTTTGCCCACCATAAGTGTTCAAGCCGTGATGCTATCGCTTTTTTTAGCGATAGTATCACTCAAAAAAACCTGTTGATTATTGTTATCCTTTTAAATATTGGGATATCTTGATTTTAAACGAGACACATTATAATCATGCGAACCGCAAAAGTGATACTATCGCCACAAAAAGCGATAGCATCACGAAATACTTTAAAATCAAAAAATTATCATTTTTTTCCCGTGCATAGAAACAGGAATCCAAGATTTATCTTGGAACTGCCCAAACTAAAATTGGACTCCTAAGCCAAGTGTCCGGGAATTTCCGCTATCCTGTCCCTTTTCGCTCGCACCGAATCGCTCTCCCCTTTCCGTAGTTTAAGTTTGCACCGCCTTTTTAGTCTGCAAAGATTTCCACAAACCATGCGTGCTGAAACATTCCCAACCCCAACGTAACCAGCGCAGTAGCGCAAACGATAACCATAAAGCCCACAATAACATCGCTATGCGATAGATCCACATTGACCACGAAAATACCCACACTTGCGGCAATATACCTGCTGTGCGATCTTCATACCACTGCAAATGGCTTGCATAAGAACCATTGCCAGCAATGTGCATATCGGGACTACCGAGCAAGCCCTGTTCAATCGCACCCAATAAGGTGATTAACGCGACTATTGTCAGAAAGCCTAAACCGATTTGAATCGCGTCAAATTTTGGGGCCGACATATCAGGCGCAATCTTCGCCCGCCAACCTAACATCATAAACCACACCACAACAACCAACATCAAATGCACTTCCACTTGGCTTAACACCACGCCCAGTAATATCCAGTGGAGAGTTTTTAACGGCGTTAAGGAAATTTGCCCTAAGCCCACCGAAGCTAAAATAATGACAATTAAAATGCCCCAAATCATCACCGCCGGCCCAATCGGATCACCGCCGGTAAATAATATCCAACGATCACTGGGCATATTGATCTCAATCAGAGTATTGACACTGTCTATGCCTAAATCGACGCTGGGTGTCTCAAAATATTGGCTCATACCAATCGGTTGTCGAAACAGCAACTCAACTTGTTGGCTACCAGGCGTGATAGGCAAAGTCACAAAGCGGCCTTCTTGGCGTATCGGTTGGGATTTGTTATTGATTGTCACCGATTGCAATTGGGCATCTTCTGGCAACGTGATCTTGTGCTGCATCCCACGACTACTGCGTAGACTTAATAACAACCGATTGTCCGTGGTACGTTGTCCAGGGGTCACAATTAATTGGCTACGATCTATCGTCAACACTTGTCCCGCCACGCCTTTTGGACGGCTAAGCTGCAAAGTGACCGTTTCGCCCGGCCACGGCCGCCATTCAGGTAGCCAACGGCCTTCGGCCTGATGATGCACCACCGGGATGCCCTCAATCTCGACATGCCAAATGGCACTGGCATCTAAACGCCACACTTCGCTACTAAAAGTATCATAAGGCGCAGTCAGCGTTATCGTGTTTTGCTTGTCAAACACCGACATCCAACTAATTGTTGATTGGCTCGGCGAGAGATTAATCAGTGCCTTACCACCGTCAACGCGGATTTGTTCACTGGTGACGGATTCACCCTTGAGTAGCGGGATTTCCAAAACGATTGCCGATCCCAGTCGCGTTTTGCGGATGACGTGCGTTTCAACTTGCCAATCTAAACCCAATAACAAAGTACGTTTCACCTGTACAAACGCTGGCAAGCTGCCCATTTCTAAATCCGCCAGCTTAGTGTCATCGGTTTGTTCGCGGGTAAACTGCAATTGATTATCAGCGACACCATTTTCATGCAACCCTTCTACGCGCCAACCCGTCGCCTTCACTTCAACAAAATGCGATTTCAGAGGCAAAGGCAGTTGCACCGTATTACGATTGGGTAAGGTACCCACTAATTGCACTTGATGAATGCCTTTGTTGACACTTAACCATAATTGGCCGGTTTGATTGCGTACTAAGCCTTGCGCTGGCTCACCATTGAGTAGCACTTGCTGTGGCAACCATTGTTTTGCCAAGCCGGGGAGTGGCACGGCAATGTTGGCATGACTATGTATTTCCATCCGCGCTCGCAATTGAGTCGCGTCCAATTCCAACAACAGACGTGGACTACTGGCACAATAGGGTACGCAATCAGGTGGTGCTAACAGGCGTTTTTGCAGATCATCCAACAGTGATTGGGGCGGAAACTCATTAACAACAACCTTACCCGCATTACCCCCAAAAACGACTTCACTTACTGTGTTTTTGACTATATCAGTTAGGGGGTTGACGGAGATTACTTCACTTACTGTGTCTTTGGCTAGCTCAGCCAGACGGTTGGGGGATATTTTTTCCGCCCATTCAGGCAGCACGCTAGAGGAGGATTCCTGAGCGTGAGTGACTAAAGGCAAAGACAATAATATGCCCATCAACAACACCAACGCCGTGGTACCGTTAGTCGTCAGAGAAATGGTTCTTGACTTCAACAATAACTGTGCCCGTTGGCCCCAAGATAGCCATAAAAAGAGTACAATCAAGATAGACAGCAACACGACACGCATCACGCCTAACACACTAT
>QNER01000169.1 GCA_003646175.1 Candidatus Parabeggiatoa sp. nov. 1 | reverse complement strand
AGCCCTGAAAGGGCGCTTTATTAAAGCCCAGGGCAACGCCCTGGGAACTTTAGTTTGGCAGAACGTAACTACTCAGCCCTGAAAGGGCGCTTTATTAAAGCCCAGGGCAACGCCCTGGGAACTGCATGGACACTATGCATGGACACTAATTACAAGCGCACCTCAATCCCCTGCGCTGCCATCACTTGTTTAGCCTCAACAATGGTATATTCACCAAAATGAAAAATACTCGCTGCTAACACCGCATCAGCCTTACCTTCAAGGACACCCTCGGCAAGATGCTCTAACGTGCCCACGCCACCGGACGCAATCACGGGTACACTAACGGCCTCACTGATAGTGCGTGTCAACGCCAAATCAAAACCATTGCGCGTGCCATCCCGATCCATACTGGTGAGCAAGATTTCGCCAGAGCCAAAATCGACCATTTTTTTTGCCCATGCCACCGCGTCAAGGCCCGTCGGTTTTCGCCCACCGTGCGTAAAAATTTCCCAACGCAGGGGCTCACCGTTTTTGCTGACTTGTTTAGCATCAATCGCTACCACAATGCACTGTGATCCAAAATGATCGCTGGCTTCTTTGACAAACTCAGGATTGAACACTGCGGCCGTGTTAATGGCCACTTTATCCGCACCTGCTTTAAGCATACGCCGAACATCGGCCAATTGACGAATGCCCCCACCGACTGTTAACGGAATAAACACTTCGCTGGCAACCTCTTCAACGACATGCACCATCGTATCACGGGCATCCGAACTCGCGGTAATGTCCAAGAAAGTCACTTCATCCGCGCCTTGTTCATCATAACGCTTGGCAACTTCTATCGGATCACCGGCATCGCGGATATTGACAAACTTAACACCTTTAACCACCCGTCCAGCATCGACATCAAGACAGGGGATAATACGTTTTGCTAATCCCATTTTCAGTTATCAGTTATTAGTTATTAGTTATAGTCTTTGACGGATGCTATCCCTTACCGGGATAGTATCAGTTTTAAATTATAACATATTGATTTTAAAATGTATTTCGTGATGCTATCGCTTTTTTGGCGATAGTATCACTTTTGCGAGATAGCATCACGGCTTTTTCACGAGGGTTTGAGTGAGACTCAAAACCAAAAGCGATAGCATCACGGCTTGAACACTTTTTTGTCCTGTACATAGAAATGGAGTGTCGGTATTTGGCGATATATCTAGTACAACATATATCGAGTACAACTTCTTTCCGGATTAAACGGATTAAATATCTAGTGCACGATCGCGGAAGGATCCAGACGACCTCAGCCAACAGCTTTTCGCGCCAAAGTTTTTGCGCGCAAAAATTTCTTTGCTACAGCAGTTGTCTGAAAGCCAAAGTACCCTAAAGGGCACTACCCAATAAGGGCGCATTTCTGTTTTTCTGCTATTTTTTTAACACACTGATTTTATTGATAATGTATTAAAACCGCTAAAAATCCGTCCACCCAATAATTAGTTTGACTTGATTAGTGCCCTTTAGGGCACTTGAGCTTTTAGACAACTGCTTTAGTTGGCGGGGGGGGTATGGGGATTTTCGCTCTCCTGCACTAGGAGTCTGTCGGACTTGTTGTGTTAAGTGATTGATATACAAGTGATTTACCAATTGAGCCAAAAATTAAAATTTCAATATAAACAATAGGTTAGCCGTTAAATCCGACAGACTCCTAGTACAACTTCTTTCCGGATTAAACGGATTAAAAACAACTCGGCTTTTTTTGTTTGTTTTTAGGTTTTATTCGTTTATTTCGTCGATTCGCTGTACTCGATTCGCTGTACTGGATTTGTGGTAAGTACCTTCGCTAAGAATTTTAAGGTATTTTGATAAAATCATAAAACTGGATTTGTGGTAAGTTTTGGTGGGCAACCAAAAAACCGTTGCCCACCCTACAATAAAACTGGATTTGTGGTACTGGATTTCATTGAGATAAATGGACTGTCGGTATTTGGCAAATCACAATCAAATCATACAACGCCTGATCAGCCAGATTGCGTTTATCGCTGGCGCGATTGATGGGGTAACTGAGATCAATATCGACAATAATAACCTTAGGCTGCCCTTCTACCGCAAACTGTAACAATTTCAAAAGTTTATCGCGGGGCGTTAACAAAGGTTCTTGCCAATGTTGATAAGTGTACTCATCAATATCCAGCCACACAAACGGGGGGCTATCTTGAGTAGGCGCCGTATTGCGATCCATTTTCATCACCCAATCAATGCCCAAATCTTCCGTCTCGTGCAAAAAGCGAACGTCATGCACTGCCATTATTAACAAAGTAATCGTCAACCCTATCGACACGATAAAAAAGTGGCAGTTTTCGCCAGTGCCCACAACAATGCACACACCAGCGGCAAAGATAGCGTTGAAAGAATTGCCCGAAACGGTGAAAAGGGAGAATAAGATAGGCTAACAAATGAACAACTTTTCGGGCTAACAAAAGCAATGTGCCCAAAATGATTAAGCGACGCATAGGGGGAGTTTTATTGTTGAGTTCGTTGTTTTGGGAGTTTTTTGCAGCTATATAGACGTTCAGAAAAATATTTAGGGCAAAACCGTAAAGCTTGAAAAAACGCTTTACGGTTTATAACAAAACCTTGAAAGTTTCTAACTGAAATTATTATTCTTACAAACTATAGATGTTCAGAAAAATAATTTCATTAAACCCAATGTTCAAGTTTGAAATAAGCGTATATAACGACAAGGATTACTTGCTTATGAAAGGATAACATTGTCACAATCTGTGATAAATGAACACCACCATAAAAACAATGCCAAGTTTCGCCCCAAAACTTTTCAAATCGTTTCATGTTTATTAGAGTTTATACCGATTTAACGTAACTCATTGATTTATTTGATATTGTCATTATGATAAATTTAATAAAATCAAACACTTAAATTAACTCGGAATAATATCTATTAAATTGATTTTTGACTGACAAGGTTTTGATTTAATCCTTTCTTATAAATCATGTTTATTAGAGTTTATATCGATTTAACGTAACTCATTGATTTATTTGATATTGTTACTATGATAAATTTAATAAAATCAAACACTTAAATTAACTCGGAATAATATCTATCAAATTAATTTTTGACTGACAAGGTTTTGATTTAATCCTTTCTTATAAACAATCCTTGTAGTTATTGCCGGTTTTATCCGTTTATTTCGCTAATCCGTTGCACTAGATTGTGAATTGGGTTAACAAGGAGTGCTTCGCTCCCTTTGCACATCTGCACCTTGCACTCCTTTTCAAACTAATTCCCCAAACTAATACCGACTTTCAGTGCCGTTTCTATCCAAGGATGATCGAGTGGCACCGTTTTGCGTTTTCCAACCACCTCTTCTAATCGCACCGGTTCAACGTGTTTGCCTCGCAGAGCTGTCATAACCCCGTAGTTTTCTTCGTCAATCAAAGCAGTACAAGTTGTCCCTAACTGAGTGGCTAACAAACGATCAATCGCGGAAGGCGTTCCACCACGTTGTAGGTGCCCTAAAATGGTGACTCGTGATTCTAAACCCGTTAGATTCTCAAGTTGCTTGGAGAAATTGAGGGTATTATCAGTCTGCTGCGTTTTTAATTTGTCTAACTGAGCCTTAACCTTTTTTTTCTCCTCTTTGGTTTTGGCTTTTTCCTTAGCCTCAACAGCAGCTTGCGTAGCCCTTGCCTCTTCTTTGGGGAGGGCACCCTCAGCAACAGCAACGATGCTAAAACTTTTCCCACTACGAAGGCGCTGACGAATGGCATCGGCGACTTTCTTTATATCGTAGGGAATTTCAGGAATCAAAATAACATTGGCACCGCCTGCAATACCAGCCCCCAAAGCCAACCAACCGGCATTATGCCCCATAACGCCGACAACGACGATGCGATGATGACTATGTGCGGTGCTATGCAAACGATCAATCGCTTCCGTTGCGATACCCAGTGCTGTGTCAAAGCCAATCGTGCTATCCGTCATGGCAAGATCATTATCAATAGTTTTAGGCAAAGTGATGATATTCAATCCTTTTTGCAGCAAACGAAAAGCATTTTTATGGGTGCCGCCCCCGCCGAGACAAACCAACACGTCCAAATGATGTTTTTGGTAAGTGTCAACGATAGCATCCGTCATATCCAACACCTTATCCCCCATTGGCATTCGATGGGGCTTATCACGACTGGTGCCCAAAAGTGTCCCACCAACAGTTAAAATGCCCGATAGCGCAGTTTCATCCAAACGCACGGTTCGGTTTTCCACCAAACCTCTAAATCCATCGCGAAAACCAATCACTTGCATTCCAAAAGAATCAGTGGCGGTTTTGCCAACTGCTCGAATGGCTGCATTGAGCCCTGGACTGTCGCCACCGGCGGTTAATATGCCAATAGATTTTGCCATGTCAAAAATATCTCCTGTACCCTTAATTGGTTGGTAATTCAATACTTTCGTTCGCATAATGCGAACTACGAATAGCGAATAGCCAATGCTTGAACGAAAACCTTATGATTCAAAAAGGCAGCCTTCAAAAATATCGGGGGCAACCATAAAGGATTGCCCCTACATGCTCATTATGACAAGTTTTTTTTGTTCAGACACTGTTAGAGCAAAACCGTAAAGCGTTGCAAAAACCTTGAAGGTTTATAACTGAAATGATTTATCTGAAAAACGATAGTAACCCCAAAAAATGACCAGAAAACCTAACCGGGTGGCTTTTTATCCATAACGACTCAGCCCCAACGGGGCTTATTATTATAGCCTTTCAAACGCCCCAGGTACCGTTTATGAATAACGACTCAGCCCCAACGGGGCTTATTATTATAGCCTTTCAAACGCCCCAGGTACCGTTTATGATTTAAAGCCCTTTCTGGGCGCATTAAAAAGGTTCCCAGGGCGCTGCCCTGGGCTTTAATAAAGCGCCCTTTCAGGGCTGAGCTGAGTAGTTAAGATTTATCCTTTCTCAGTTAACGTTTTTGCGCACAAAAACGTCAACCGATAAGTCAAAATGACACCAACGCAAAATTGACCATTCGCCATTGGCGAATATCTGCAAAATTGGAAATGAATGAATAATCCTTTTTCCTTTTACCTTGCACCGTTCTCCTCCTGACCCTTATCCGTTTCTTGAACGCTGGTGTTGAGTTTAGCATACTCAGTCTTTCCAAGTTCTATAACATTCGCGCCTAAGTCTGCCAATATTTTATGTTTCTGTTTTTCCATCGCCACAATGTCTGCCACTGTATACGCTTGCCCTTGAATAATAATACCTATGACAAAAAACAAACTTCCCAACAATTCAATCATCGCAGAGGTGAGCAATAGTAAACGATATTTTACCAACTGTGGAGAAGTATCAAGCACAGTACCCATACCAACAAAAAGTGGGTGCATATAGGAATTTTGATTGACACCGACTAAGTCCATTTGTCCCGATTCCTTAATCATCGCATTTTTATGTTTGACTGCCGCAAGGTACGTTGCGTGACTGTCGATAATGGTTTGATGTGACGTTACCTGTGATTCAAGTGCTTGTATTTGAACGCAATATTTTTTTTGATACCAACTGGTACCCGGGCATGTCCCACCTATCTGCGAGCGAACATTTTGCCCAGTGCGTTGCCCTAAGCTGTTTCGGGCGGGGGAAGTCCATAACGCATCAAGTTGTGCTTGTAATTCATTCAGTTTAGATTGCGCTTGAATCGCAGCCGCGGAATCCGCGTATTGGGAAAGTCGTTGAACTTCAGCAGTGGCTTCGTCAACACTGACTTGCATGGCTTGTACTTGGGTATTCTTTTGAAATGTTTGGGTTTCATAATGTTGAGTGACTACCAAAGTAAACCCCCAGCTCGCCGCCCAACTGATGAGAGATAAAACCAAGTAAAATGCGATGGAAATGAAACCCGCGATGAGAAGTACGCTAGTCGCTTGTCTGAGTAAAAAAACGCCTAGAATCAGGCAGATGACTTTAGAAACGTCTAACCCAATACCAATAATCCCATAACTATATTTATGCAGGGAGGAACCCCCCGCTAAACTGGTGTAAAGTTGGAAATTCAAAAAAATGCCCAGCAGGATAAAAAATAACCCCATACCAATAAGTGAAATTCGTAATCCTCTGCTCATCATTTACCCCCCATTCCAGTTTTTTAAAAAATTATGCACATACCGGGCAGTTTCTTCAAAAGCTGGACACCTATCTAACTTTGGAAATTTGAAAAAATGTCCAGCAGGATAAAAAATAACCCCATACCAACGAGTGACATTTGCAATCCTCTGCTCATCATTTACCCCCATTCCAGTTTTTTAAAATATTATGCACATACCGGGTAGTTTCTTTAAAATCTGGACATTTACCTAACTTTCGCACTCTGGCAGGCCCAGCGTTATAAGCACAAAGCGCGAGCCGTACTGAACCAAACGCCTTAAATTGTTTAGCGAAATAAGCGGTACCACATTCCAAATTGAGTCTGGGATTCAGCAATTGTTGTTCAGTCAACCCGCAAAAATCATCTCCGGTGGCGGGCATAATTTGCATGAGTCCGATAGCGCCTTTGGGTGAAATCGCTTTTGGATTCCACTTCGATTCTTGCTGCACAATCGCAAAAAGTAGCGATACCTCAATATGATGCTGACGTGCTATTTCCCATGCGATGCCCCGATAGTCACTAGAGCCAAAATAAGGTTTGCGGACAATATCAAAATGAAAACCAACATAAACACCAAGAATCATGCCCACAGCAATACCAATCATAAATGCATTAACAGTTTTCGCAAATGGTTTCAAGAGACATAAACCTTTTCGTTAAGTAAAGTTATAATATAAACGTTCAGAAAAATTATTTATTTAGGGTAAAGCCATAAAGCGTTTCCAAAACAAATATAGGAGTGTGACCTCGATTTGATGTCACGTTTTTTAGTAGGGTGGGCAACGTCTTTTTGTTGCCCACCATATGTCACGTTTTTTTAGCGGGCAACGCCTTTTTGTTGCCCACCCTACATTAGCTACATTAGCATTATCTACATCAAATGCGAATATTTGGGCACAAAATTTAGTACAATGTGGGTGACGGAGTCCAAACTTTAGTTTGGGTGGTGAGCGAAACTAAAGTTGGGACTCCTAAAAAATAGGAGTCAGCAGCGATAAATCTGGCTGACGCCTGCCAGAAATCTATCGTTTACATATGATCCCGATAAGTATCGTAAAGCCTCATCACTTTTTTGACATAATTTTTGGTTTCCCGATAGGGCGGGATTTCATTGCCGTAACGCTTCACTGCATTTTCACCAGCATTGTAGCCTGCTAATGCTAAATTCATATCACCATCAAATAATTCCAACAAATGGCGCAGGTAAAGTGCGCCCCCGTACACATTGGTAGTGGCATCGGTACGATCCGTGACTCCAAAGCGTTTAGCCGTAGCAGGCATTAATTGCATCAAACCCACTGCGCCTTTTGGTGAAATCGCATTAGAATTGTAAGCCGATTCGATTTGAATGACGGCATGTAACAGTGCCGGTTCCAACTGAGTGCGAGTTGCAACATCTTGTATCAAGGGGTTATAATGATCATATTTTTGATGTATGGGTGCCGAAGGCGCGATGTCAAGTTCAGTTGAAAATAAGGGAATACTCACACTACCTTGGTAAATCAGTTGGTAGCGTGAATCTTTGGGTTGATCGGTGATGTGAATAACACCTTTTGAATCCACAAATTGATAAATCCGAACTGCCTGATTGACAATGTCTTGCTCAGTCGCAGGTTCAACCTTGAAGCGAGAGCGATTGATGGGCTGACGATCCGTGTAATTTAGCACACCATCCTCATCAACGTAGCTATAAATTTCGCCACCTGATGCTAACCGCGGCAATCCATTGACTAATAACATCGCACCTAAAAAGTAAATAACAAAATTGCCTGTTTTCATCGGAATTTCCTTTTGACGGTTTTAAACCCAAAAATAACTCAATTAATCATCTTCTGATAGGCGTTTTTCAGATATTCTCTGATTATAACTTTTTTTGTTGAAAACTATAACGATATGAATTTTACTGAATTGGCATAAATGGTATCATTCACATTTTCAGGTTGAGGCATTTTTGATATTGCTTTCCCCAGGTGGAACAAAGGGCTATTCATATTTAACCCCTTCAGGGTTGGTGTGTTGATAAGCTATCAACAAAATCCGTTAGAATCAGGATATTCTCAATCCGATATAGATTTACATTCGTCATTTGCAAAACGAATAGCCGTTTTTATAAGTACAACGAATCCCAAAAATCAACGAATTTAATCATTTAATGCAATAACGCCAGATCAAGCCAACTGAGAACCTAAGTTATTGATTTGTCGTTCAGCAAAGCAGCCTTTCTGCCAAATTTTGCGGTATTCCCATTTAATATTTTGAGTTATAAACCTTCAAGGTTTTGGAAACCTTGAAGGTTTTGCCCTAAACGATTGATTTCAGTCAGGCACTCATTTTTATTCGTTTATTTCTGGGATTCGTTGTACTAAACTGAGTGCTAATAGGTAATAGGTTATTAGGCAATGAATGCCAGAACGAAAACTTTTTGCCTAAGTGTCATTTCATTTCGACGTATTGGAAATATGATAAATATTAACACATTACTAATAAAAAGATTGACAGCGAAGATCGAAATGACAGCCTTTCGTATTAAATGGTTTTCGTCCAAACACTATAGATGTTTAGGTAACTCCAAAAAATTAACATACCAGAAAACTAACCAAATCACTTTTATCAACCCATAAGTATGTTGAATGTGAATAGCCATAGTACACGAGAGCGAAAATATCCATACCACCCCCAGCCAACAGCGTTGGGCAGTTGTCTGCAAGCTTGTCTGAGGCTAAAGCCGACTAACCCTCTTAGTGCCCTTTAGGGTACTTGAGCTTTTAGACAACGGCTTTAGCCGTTGGCTGATGTGGTCTGGATCCTTGCGCGATCGTGTACTATATTATTCTTACAAACTATAGGGGGAAAATCGAACTTCCCGCTGGTATATTATTATTTATTTATTTGGGATTTGCGTTAGATAAAGAGTGCAACAGATAACATCCCTTGAAGGGATGCTATCCATTACAGTTTGAATTTATTCAACCGTTTCAAAGGCTTAAAAGCCAGGAGTTATGTATTATGTCTACCCCTATTCATAGGGCACTTCGTGAATTTGTCAAACTGGAATCGTCCAGCAGTATTTTACTATTAATTGCGGCAATATTGGCTTTGTTGATGAGTAATTCCATGTTAGCGGATTTTTATTCAGCACTGTTACACACGCCCATTCCGATAACCCCCCTGAATACTGAATTAGAACCGCTGGAATTTTGGATTAATGATGGCTTAATGGCTATCTTTTTCTTGCTAGTCGGCCTTGAATTAAAACGCGAAATGCTTGAAGGGCAATTATCAACTGGGTCCCAAGTGGTTTTACCCGCAATTGCGGCGGTGGGCGGCATGGCAGTGCCCGCATTGATTTATGTCGCTTTTAACTGGCATAATCCAATCACACTTAATGGGTGGGCTATTCCTGCAGCCACCGATATTGCTTTTTCATTGGGGATATTGGCGTTACTGGGTAGTCGCGCGCCGTTATCTTTAAAAGTTTTTTTAATGGCACTGGCTATTATCGACGATTTAGGGGCTATTCTTATTATTGCCCTGTTTTATTCTGGACATTTGGATCTGTCCTATTTGGCGTTTGCCGCGGTGACACTGGCGGTGCCGGTGATATTATTCCATTGGAAAGGCATAACAAATATCACAGTGTACCTTATTGTTGGAATAATTTTATGGTTTTTTGTGCTAAAATCTGGTATACATGCAACCATCGCTGGCGTTGCGCTGGCATTTTTTATTCCCAATGTTAAAGATAGTCATGGGCATAGCCCATTACACCGTATGGAAAAAGCATTACATCCTTGGGTGGCTTACGGCATTTTGCCAATCTTTGCATTTGCTAATGCTGGCGTATCTTTTGAAGGCATGTCCTTGGATATTCTTTGGGAGCCAGTACCTTTGGGCATTGTGTTAGGTTTATTTGTGGGTAAACAATTGGGCGTATTTGGATTTACCTGGCTGACGATCAAATTGGGCATTGCCCAATTACCGGAACGAGCCACTTGGGGGACAATTTACGGCGTAGCTACCCTGTGTGGTGTTGGTTTTACCATGAGTTTTTTTATAGGCTCTTTGGCATTCGCAAATGCCAATGCCGCTTATATGGATCAAGTCCGCCTTGCTGTTTTGCTAGGCTCATTTATCTCTGCAATTATGGGTTATATGATTTTGTTCATTGCCACGGCTAAGAGTGATGCATGATTTAGGTAGGAGTACAAGCTTTAGCTTGTACTGCTTAGCGTCGATAAATAAACAATATCAAAAGGCAGCCGAACCTATGTACAGGACAAAAACGTGTTCAAATCGTGATGCTATCGCTTTTTTTGGCGATAGTCTCACTCAAAAAATCTACCGCCGTTATCAATATTTTTGACGTTAAGTTTTTCCAAAGCCTAGTGATACTATCGCAAAAATAAGCGATAGCATCACTGAACACATTTCCAAAGCCTAGTGATGCTATCGCAAAAATAAGCGATAGCATCACTGAACACGTTTCCAAAGCCTAGTGATACTATCGCAAAAATAAGCGATAGCATCACTGAACACGTTTTTTGTCCTGTACATAGCTATCGAACTTGACAAAAATGGTGAAATTGGCAAACAAGCTCAGGCTAACATGGAGGGATTGAAAGAGACATTGACAGAATAAATCAACGACTATTGAAGAGCAAACGATTTGGTAATTACTTTTCTCGTGCAAGTTAACCTTGCACTCCTAGTTAACCTTGAGAAAATTAAAACCGACAAGAGGTGGTGACAAAAATGGCAAATATCAAAATGCCAAGTGCTCAAACCTTAAAAGACTGGGGAGATAAATTACAAGCGTCTGTTATTTT
>QNER01000168.1 GCA_003646175.1 Candidatus Parabeggiatoa sp. nov. 1 | reverse complement strand
TATCATTGCAATAACCAGTGTTATTGTTGGAGTGATACTATCGCCAAAAAAGCGATAGCATCACGGCTTGAACACTTTTTGGTCCTGTACATAGATTATCAACAGAAAACGGTAGAGTCAGTATAATTCAGTATGGCCTATTGGGGCACTACCGTCTTTTATATCCTACCGTTTCAATCAATTCAAGTTATTTCCGGTTTTTTTCGGCCTGCCAAGTTGCCATGATTCGCTTCACATACTGTTGTGTTTCACGTATGCGGGGAATACGGCCTAATCTGGCAACGCGCGTTTCACCACTGTTATAGGCTGCTAATGCCAACTTAACATCCTTAAAACGTTTCAATAACTTACTAAAATAAAAGGCCCCACAGTCAAGGTTAAGTTCAGGATCAAGCAAAACCTCGCGCTCTAAACCACATTGGCTCAAACCCGTGGGTGGCATAATTTGCGTTAATCCCCGTGCGCCTTTAGGTGAGATTGCGTTGGGATTCCAAGCAGATTCATGTTTGACTAAGGCATGGAAGAGCAGCGGATCAATGCCATACTTGGAAGCAGCCCTAGTCGCTAAAATCCGCAGGTGACGAGCTATTGTTATAGGTTCTAAAGGGACAGTCACTGTCTCAGGATGAGAGGTATTGGGATCAGAAGTATTGGGATGAGAGGTATTGGGATTAGAAGTATTGGGATGAGAAGTATCAGGATCAGATATATTTCCAGCACAGCCAACCAACATGATAAGGGTAACAAACAAAAAAGAAATCGCTTGAAACTTGATATTCATCTTTTTTATTCCTTTAATTTTGGGAATTGGGAATTGGGAATTTAAAACGAGTTAACAGCGGATAGTATCCCTCGAAGGGATGCTATCCGTTCGAGGTTCAAGTTTTTGCGCGCAAAAACTTGAAATTTGAAAACTAAAACTCGATCCCCGTGTCATTTCGACTGAGTGTGCGAAATCTGAACACGTTGATAATCAAAATATTTCTCGCTACGCTCTTCATTAATCCCGTTGTTAAAACGGATACTATCCCATCGAGGGATAGCATCCGTAAAATGGGTTTCAATTCAAAATTGGTATTAGCCGGTTTTCGTCCGGCAGAGCATCGAAATAGCTCGTTTACCTATTGCCCATTACCCATTCAAGGCTGAGTTTTGCAAGAGGCTCAATAACTAAATTACCGTCAACCGCTGTTGCGCTTCCCTATACTTAGCAGCCGTTTTGTCAATAATATCTGGCGGTAAAACCGGGCCGGGGGGAGTTTTCTTCCAGTTTAAGGTTTCTAAATAATCACGCACAAATTGTTTATCAAAGCTGGGGGGACTGATGCCAATTTGATATTGATCAATAGGCCAAAAACGCGATGAATCCGGGGTCAGCACCTCGTCAATTAGGACTAATTGATCGTGGCTGTCAAGGCCAAATTCAAATTTGGTGTCTGCAATAATAATGCCACGCGCTGCGGCATAATCACGGGCTTGACTATAAATTTCAAGACTGATTTCACGCACTTGTTCGGCCAAACTGTCACCAATTAATGCAGTCGTATCTGCAAACTCAATATTTTCATCATGTTGACCCACCTCCGCTTTACTCGAAGGCGTGTAAATTGGGGCCGGCAGCAGTTGGGCAAGTTGTAGGCCTTGTGGCAAAGTAATCCCACAAATAGCCCCCCTATTTTGATAATCTTTCCACCCGGAGCCGGCTAAATAGCCGCGCACAACCGCTTCGACCGGTAACGGCTTGAGTTTTTTCACAATGACAGATCGCCCTTGAGCTTGCTGAAATTCGGTGCTGTCCGGTAATACATCTTCTAAAGTGATAGCGGCCAGATGATTAGGTATTATTGATTGGGTAAACTTAAACCAGAAATTTGACAGCGCGGTTAGCACCGCCCCTTTGTCGGGAATTGGCGTTGGTAATATGACATCAAACGCAGAGAGTCTATCAGTAGCGACAATAAGCAGATGTTGATCATCAACTGCGTATAAATCACGGACTTTACCGCGTTGGATAAGTGGTAAACTATGTAGCTGAGATTCAAACAACGGTGTAGACATGAAATTCTGATTTCCTTTTTATTTTGGCAATGTTACATTATCATTCGTTTTAGGCGTACTTTGCACCCATTTAATCGTGTTTATCCTTATACTAAATAATAAACATTAATTCAAGAGTAGTCCCTAAAATGTGCAGGGCCTCGTCAAAGTCCGATATAAGTTATTGATTTAAGCACAATCGACTGAATTTTTTTGAAAATACAGTCAGTTATAATTGATGGTTTACCGTCACGACTTAAATTGACAAAAAAAATAAAATAATCAAACAGTTAGTATCAACTTTGACGAGGCCCTGCTGAAATGTGGGTGACATATTTTTAGGAGTCCAAACTTTAGTTTGCTGGGCTTACCAAAATTTGGAATCCATCACCCACATTGCACCATTACCAATTCAAGAAAAAGTTCGGCACCATCCAAATTTTTCCCGCCACAGTTAAACAAACGGAAAAATGCCGGAGCTGATTAACTGCTAGGCGTAATCCACACATAGTGTTTGGACGACATCCGACACAATCTTCGACTTTTTATGGGTTATTTACGAGCAACGTTCAAGAAATATTTTGAATTGTCAATGTATTAAGATTTCTCTGAACATCAAACTGGCACTCGGTTCTAAAGGAACGGGTTGCCGAATGAACACTATACTAACTTATAGACGTTCAGAAAAATATTTAGGGCAAAACCTTCAAGGTTTCCAAAACCTTGAAGGTTTCTAACTGAAATTATTTATCGATCAAACTATAACTATAAAAAAGGTATTTTATGAAAATTGAGGATATTCAATCATTTGTTCCGCCAGTTCGCACTTTAATGGGGCCCGGACCCTCTGATGTTCATCCCCGCGTGTTGCAGGCGATGGCGCGTCCCACGATTGGTCATTTGGATCCGGCTTTTGTTGATATGATGGACGAACTCAAGGTGTTATTACAATACGCCTTTCAAACCCAAAATGCTTTAACGCTTCCCGTTTCCGCCCCCGGCTCGGCTGGCATGGAAACTTGTTTTGTTAATCTGGTTGAACCGGGCGATAAGGTTGTCGTTTGCCAAAACGGTGTCTTTGGCGGCCGTATGAAAGAAAACGTGGAACGTTGTGGCGGGATCCCGGTGATGGTTGAAGACGAATGGGGAACAGCTGTTGATGCCAACAAGTTAGAAGAGGCACTTAAAGCGAATCCAGATACCAAAATTGTTGCCTTTGTTCATGCCGAAACATCTACTGGTGTCCAATCAGATGCCAAGACGTTGTGTGAAATTGCGCGACGCTATGATTGCCTCACCATTGTCGATACTGTCACCTCGCTTGCTGGTACACCCGTTAAAGTGGATGAATGGCAGATCGATGCGGTTTACTCAGGTTCGCAGAAATGTCTGTCTTGTACCCCCGGTTTGTCCCCCGTCAGTTTTAGCGAGCGTGCGGTTGAGAAAATAAAGGGGCGCAAGAGCAAGGTGCAAAGTTGGTTTCTTGATCTCAACTTGGTGATTGGCTATTGGGGTAGCGGTGTGAAACGCACTTACCACCATACTGCGCCTATCAATGCGCTCTATGGACTACATGAAGCTTTGATCATGCTAAAAGAGGAAGGATTAGAAAATGCGTGGGCACGGCATGAGAAAAACCATCAGACATTCAGTGCAGGTATCGAAGCAATGGGCCTGTCCATTCGGGTAAAAGAAACTGATCGTTTGCCACCACTCAATGCTATCAATGTGCCTGAAGGTGTAGACGAAGCCGAGGTGCGGAAACGCTTGTTAAGCGAATACAACTTGGAAATTGGTGCTGGACTTGGTAGTTTGGCAGGCCGTATTTGGCGCATTGGTTTGATGGGGTATGCGAGTAATATGAAGAACGTCTGGTACTGTCTCGGTGCGATGAAAACTATCCTTAGTGATATGGGGGTAGCTATTAATTAGGGGTAAAGGCCAAGAAGCGTAAAAGGGTAGTGGTGCAATGTGGGTGATGGAGTCCAAACTTTAGTTTGGGTAGGTGGGCCAAACTAAAGTTTGGACTCCTGATGTGTTGATAGAGCCACTTGTGATAATCACTTCAAGCACGATATCCGGTATTTCTTTATCGCTACCAATGCAGTAAGACTCATCGGGTTCTCCAGATGATTCACCTTCCTTCATCAGGGTAAAACCGCCACAGCCGTAGAATCTTATGCCCTTTTCTCGCATATAAGCTTCCAATAAATAGCCTAGCGTCGTTTTGATGCGTTCATGTTTGGAGCTAATCGTCATAATTTCTAATACTCCTGCGACATAAGTGAGTCGGACGGATTTTATCCCGTCAAGACAAGCGTCAAGTTCTTTGAAACGTTGCCAAGAAATGCCACTTATTCTTATCACACATTCTTCACATTTTTCAATCAGGGGTATAGGGATCAATTTCGGTTTCTCTAAAACAGCTTGTTCCATTTTGCACCTCTTTTTAAGCCGCGTCTGCGTGGCTTGTGTCATCCATGGTTCATACTTGTGTGCGTTCATACCGTTATTTGACTTAAAACCTATTTTACATCAACGGATTTGTGATTGTCTGAATCTGATCTCATAAATCAACCAGTTTCATTGAAGCCAATTCTTAATTTGGCAATATTCATATTATCAGGAGCACAAGGATCAGGAGTACAAGGATCAGGAGTACAAGGCGAACCTTGTACACTTTGTCAAGTGAATTTCAACCACCATTTTTTGCTTTTGTAGCCGCAACGACTTGCACGGCCCTTAAAGTTCTGTAAATGGGTGGCTTGCGCCAAAGCTTGCCGCAATTGTCTAATAACTCAAGCACCTAATAAACACTGAACCCAGTCAAAGGGGTAATTTTTCTTTGCTCCTAAATCATGTTACGCACAACGCTTCAAAATGAGTCGGCCCAGGGGCAACCATAAAGGATATCACCTACATTTAGCGGTGTATTGTAGGGCAATCTTTCGCGGTTGCCCCTTTTATTTGCCATAAATTAATCTCAAATCGCGAATAGCAAACAATGGCCTTCACATTTCATTTAACGGCCATGAATAATCTCAAATCGCGAATAGCAAACAACAGCCTTCGCATTTCATTTAAGGCGAGATCGAAAAAAGAATATACCAAGGGCGCGATTTCCAAAATTTTGGACTTCTTTACACGGTTCTTGGAGTCCAAAATTTATTTTGGACATCCTTCATTTCTTCCAAAATAAATTTTGGACTCCTGCTCCCTGCCAAAAAATATTTATAAATCTGAGGGACTTGCAAAACTCCAAAATCCTTGGGAATGGTTAATGGATATAACTCGATGCGATAGTGTTTTGCCAGGCCTGATTGGGTATTTAACACCTTATTGACTTTGTTAATCAATGAGTTATATAGATATTGAGGGTGTTTTAGCCTTTAGCTTTAACCGTTCAAAAAACATTAACCATTAACCATTTCCCTTTAGTTTTGCAAGAAGCTCAATCTTATCTTTTTTTTAAATCCTTTCTAAAAAACAATCCTTGTAGTTATCTCGACAATGCCAGATGACAGAAAAACTAAAGTTTGGAAAAAATTAATGGGCCCGTCAAAATAAGGCACATAACTCGTAATGTTTTTGGTTATTGATGGCATTTGAATTGGGTCACCAAAACGCCAACAAGGATCGAGGGTTTTGATATTTCGGGTTGCTGAAGCTTGCAACCCTAATTTTTCCCAATCAATTCCCAAGGTTTGAACACCTTTATTGGTTTGTAGGGACTACCAAAATGAGAATGCGCCCTGCGTAACATCAGTTAACTAATTGAACTCTAAATGAGTTTTTGAGTATTTTATTTTTCTGCAAGGCCCTTAAAGGAGCAGCAGTACAACTGGCGGGATTTATTTTGAAGTGAAGTGGGGATTTGGCCGCCGCAGAGATAGTTTTGCGACAAAAAAAATGGGTAATTGGCAAAAACCAATTACCCATTATCCAACACAACGGCAAATAGGTTGGGGGGAAAGGGAAAACGAAACGAAAAATATGGCGTCCCCAAGGGGAGTCGAACCCCTGTTGCCGCCGTGAAAGGGCGATGTCCTAGGCCTCTAGACGATGGGGACAAAAAAACTGGTGAACTGGTGGAGCTAGGCGGGGTCGAACCGCCGACCTCTACAATGCCATTGTAGCGCTCTCCCAACTGAGCTATAGCCCCTCAAAAACGTGAGACGCATTCTATAGTGTTGTCATGCTTGTGTCAAGCATTTATTTTAATTATTTATTAATTAATTGTTGGGTTAAATTAATAATTAATAATTTAAGTTGAGGGATTAGCTCTATCAAAACGCTCTCAAAAAAGAGAAAGGCATTGTATAGCGTTGTTATGCGTGTGTCAAGCATTTTTGAACAAATTTTTTGCAAATTTTTGGTTAATTGGTAATGAGTCCGAATATTTCACAAACAACTTGGAATAATGACCAAAAATAAACGGTTGAACTATTTTTTAAAGACAATTGAAGGCCTTGTTAACCAATACCCAAAAAAGTTTTGTCCCATGTCAAGAGCAAGAGAGGTTTGGCAACTGAGCCTCAAAAAAGTTCAATGTAACTTATTGATTTTTTATTAAGCTATAGAAAAAGGGCCAAACCTTCAAGGTTTTGGAAACCTTGAAGGTTTCTAACTGATGTAAGTGTTGTTGTGCGAGCGAGCAAAATTTTACCCAAAAAGTTTTAGTCATCAATGCATTAATTTCAACTTTGACATCGCCCTCGGTTTGGCAAACATTTGAGGTTTGGGTCAGCAAAACTTTGGAAAGGATAACTTTTAATTAAACTTTTGAGCCTCTTGCAAAATTCTTAAACGTTCCCCAGGTTTCGCCCACATCGTTATACATAAATATTTAAATAATTGAAATATAAAGATATTGTGTAGGGTGCGTCCCACGCACCGTCGTGATGGACATGCCAGAAAAAATGGGGCAAAGGACGCACCCTACCTTCGATAGTTTTAACTTATGTATAACGATGAGGGTTTCGCCTGGGGCTATTCACGTTTTCAGGCAAAAACTTTTGCCTGAAAACCCCTTTGGGGTTGAGATTTTTAAAAGTTCCCCAGGTTTTCTTAAGGCTATTTACTTAAGAAAACTGGGTTTCACCCCTACGGGGTTGAATTTGAATAGCCTTAAGGCAACCTGGGGTTTTGCAAGAGGTGCCACCAATTGTTCCCCAGGTGTCAACCTGGGGTTTTGCCAGAGGCTATTTTAATTAATTATTAATTAAAAATTGAATAACCGTCGCAAACAAAATGCACCCACCCAATTATTTTAACAAAATCGCTGAGGATGGATTTGCAATAATCCCCAGGGTTATTTCTAACCCCACCGTTAACGATATCCTGACTGCCCTTGATAAAGTCCGTTTGGAGAGTGCAGCCAGAATACGCCGGGGTAGTGTTTATGCAATTCGTGATTTATTGAATGAAGTGCCTTCGTTGAGGCACTTAGCGCAACAAGTGAGTTTACGCAGCCTCGTTGAACCACTGTTGGGAAAAAAAGCCAAAGTGGTTCGCGCCATTTTCTTTGATAAAACCCGTGAAGCCAACTGGAAAGTGACATGGCATCAAGACTTAACGATTGCGGTTCAAAAACGGTGTGATGTAGATGGTTTTGGTCCATGGTCTGAGAAAGCCGGGATATTGCATGTGCAACCTCCGGTTTCCGTACTTGAAAACATGTTGACACTTCGTATCCACTTGGACGATTGCACCGCTGAAAATGGGGCACTATCCGTGATACCCGGCTCCCATCGGCGGGGGCGCATGAGTCACAATCAAATACAAGCGTTGCGGCAAGTCACGCCTTCAGTTTTATGCACAGCCCCAACAGGTGGAGTAATGGTTATGCGTCCGTTATTGCTTCACGCCTCCGCTGCCAGCTTAAATCCATCGCATCGACGGATACTGCATTTTGAATATGCTGCTAATGCATTGCCGGAAGGGCTGGAGTGGTACGAGGCATAAGGGTAGAGTGTTGATTTTGAAGCAATGTCGGGATACCATATAAACCGCAAGAACGACAAGGAATTGATAATCGCAGCGGATAAATCGTCATAATTACAAGGATTAAATTAAAGGCAGTGGTTCAAATCAGAATCACATTAACTCATGTTACGCACAACGCTTCAAAATGAGTCGGCCTAGGGGCAACCATAAAGGATTCCCCTACATTGATCTTTTATATTGTAATCGAGGCAAAAGTTTTTGCGCGCAAAAACTGATTCCGAGATGGGCAATCCCTAGCGGTTGCCCCTTTCATTTAACGGCCATGTATAATTTCAAATCGCGAATAGCAAACAATGGCATTCGCATTTCCTTTAAGGCAACTCCCAAATAATAAAATACCAATGATGACAGTGATGCTATCGCTTTTTTGGCGATAGTATCACTTAAAGCAGGTTGTGCATTGGTATATTTATTTTTGTGAGTTGCCCAGCGGCCATGATTAATTTTCAAATCGCGAATAGCAAACACATCATGTGCGTAACATCAGTAACATTAAGTTGGCATAACCTATTAACCTGAGTTCGACGTAAGACTCATGAAATTTCAATCAATTATTCACTTTTTAATGGTGTTCCTATTGACACCAGACGATTTTTTGGCACAAAGGGAAAATCCGCAATCAAAAGGGATTGTGATTTGTCAGTATCGTCAGAATAATTCATTGAATATGATATATTTTTACATCGAACTCCGGTTATTTGTATTTCTCGAACCATCGTCTAATTTGGGCTTTGGCAAATTTAACGAATACTTTTTATCAATCAATGACTTATAATTTAGTAATTGACAATCACTTAATAATCAATGATTTAAAAATTAATTTTTGCCAAACTCCAAGTCTAATTAAATCATCAAGGATTTGATGCTTGATTCATTTAGGAGAAAAATTCGTTGTACTCAAGACAGAGATAAATATAACTTTTCTAGCAGTCTGTTGGGCTTGTTATGTTAAGTTATTGATATACAACTGTTTGGGCTTTTCCAAGATAAATCTTGGACTCCGGTACCCATCAAATTGGTTTTGACGGGTAGGATTAGGAGTCCAAACTTTAGTTTGGGCTTTTCCAAGATAAATCTGGCCGACTCCGGTACACGTTGACGCAGTACTAGGGTAAAAATGAAATAAGAGGTTATGGTTCACTTTTCAAAGCTTTTCTATTGACTATAGCCACGATATCAGTCTATAAAAAATCAGTTGATTCAGGAAAAGAAGTTGTACCATCGCTCTATTATCCATGACATGTATTCATGTCCAATTGGTTTATGAAGGAGAAAATCTAGTGAGTGAAGAAAAGGTGTTATATAACTCAGTACCCTCTATGTTCGGTAACAGACCTTTTTTGTTCATTTTCTTTGTCATTGCTGTACCGATTGGGTGGATTGCTATCATCGTTTGGTGGATACAAGTTATTAACACGAGACTTATCGTGACAAATGAAAGTGTCACATTAAAAACGGGTATTCTCTCTAAGAATATATGTGAATTGTGGTTGTCAGACATTCGAAGTGTGCAAATCAACCAACGTTTTCTACAACGGTTTTTTGGTACCGGCACTGTAGAATTATCGTGTTCTGGAACCGATAAAACTGAAATTAAAATTGACGGGATACCTCAAGCCTATGAAGTTGAAAAAATCATATGTGGGTATCGCCATCAATAGCCTCTCCAAGATAAATCTTGGACTCCGAAACCTCCAAGATAAATCTTGGACTCCGAAACCCCAATAAATCGTTGTATTGAAGTGAAAAAGTCCACTAAAACATTTTTATTAAGAAGAATCAAACTGTTAGCAGCGGGTGTCGTGTTATTGAGCCTTGCCGGTTATCTGGGCACTGTGTACTGGATGTTTGAACTCACTTCCCATTTTAAGGTGCAATATCTTGCCCTGTCATTGTTCTGTGCTTTAGTTTTTTCGTGGGCACGGCTGTGGCGGTGGGCAAGTTTAGGCTTATTGGGAATCGTTCTCAATGGCAGCGTCGTGTTATCTTGGTACGTTCCAAATACCGAAACTGCCGCCCAAAATCCTCATTTAAGCGTGTTACTTGCAAATGTTAATATTCGGAATAAAAATTATTCGGCACTGCTTGAGCTTGTCAAAACCGAAAACCCGGCTATTTTAATTGTGCAAGAAGCCAATGCCGGTTGGATAAAACAGTTGCAAATGTTGGATAAATGGCCTTATCGAGTAGCACCGCCCAAAAGTTATGGATTTGGAACGGTTATAGTCAGTCGTTTTCCTTTTGAACAGACACAAATTCTTTCATTAGGCACTGGAGGGCGAGAAAGTATTTTGGTAAAGATAAAGATTAATGGGAAACTTATTTCTCTATTAACGACTCATCCTTTGCCACCAATCTCTCAAGAACTTTTTAGACATAGAAACAGTCAATTGTTTGCCGCAAACTCTGTTATCAAACAATTATCAACGCCCAAAATTCTGATAGGCGATCTCAATATTTCAATGTGGTCACCTGTCTATTCAAAACTGTTATCTAACACGGGACTGGTTAATGCCAGACAAGGCTTTGGGATTTTGCCAACTTGGCCGACGACTCTACCTTTTTTAATGATTCCCATCGATCATTGTTTAATCAGTTCCGATATCAAAGTTGTTAATATCAGAACCGCCCGACGTATTGGCTCTGATCATTTACCGTTAATTGTGGAATTGGCTATTTGAAGAGAAAAGGGCACCTATCCATTTTCAAAAATCAGAAGATTACCACAACTTATAACCAACAAAATCAAGTACAACGGATTGACGGAGTTAACGGATTTTTTGATTGTGATAACAAGTACAACGGATTGACGGATCTAACGGATTTTTTTATATACTTCGCTCCCTTTTTTGGGTGAAAACTCATTTCAATAAGCTTTTATCAAGGCATTAATCCACATCCGCCTGAAAATCAATCCGTAAAATCCGTAAATCCGTTGTACTTTCAATATACT
>QNER01000167.1 GCA_003646175.1 Candidatus Parabeggiatoa sp. nov. 1 | reverse complement strand
ATAATTGAATAAAATTGAGCTAATTTTTGGCTTTACTTCAGGTACTTGCTTGGTAAGGCAACTCCCAAATAATTAATATGACCCCGGGCAACCATAAAGGATTGCCCCTACAAGATTCGGATCAAAGCGGCAATCCTTTGCTACAGCCCCATTGGTGGTATTTTAATTTTTTGGAGCTACCTAAGTCTTTAAATTCCTTTATGTTAATTGTTCGTTAACCAAGTTGAACAATCTTAAGCAAGTATGGCTTTTCGGCGACCAAATTTTTTACCGGTGCGGCTTGGGCGGGTTGTAGGGGCCGAGCAGCTTTGCTGTGTCCACTACAAATTCATAAAAATGGGGCTGATTATGTTTAATGGTTAATCGACTTCCTACATTTTGACGCTTAACCGTACCGGTGGAAAAAAATTTTTGTCAAACCAAAAGTAGCCATTCTGATTGTAACATATTTAGGGAAATCATAAATAAAAAACGGTCATTTGACCATTGTCTAAAAATTAATTATTAATAGACGGGTTTATCACTTGCCTTATTAGTCATCAATATTTGGTCACCCAATATTTTGTTTGTTCTTTAGCAAAAAAACGAGTTCTGCGGATAGAACAAGCAAAGCTTAGGATAAACTTGCCCAATAATCATTTAGTATAGGCTAATATCTATCCTACGCAATTCAATTGATAACAGTGCATCAAAAATTGATTGAAGGAGATGAGTATGAAGCCGTTTCGCAAATTTCTATTTAGCGGTGTTTTTGTCGTACTCGCTTTTGTGTTAGCACATTCGGCACAGGCAGCTTGGATATGGGAGAAAGACAATTGGGAGATTAAGGTTAATATCCGTAATAACTGCCATAGGCCCATTTGGATCGCAGTACACTACATGCTTAATGGTTCTTGGCGAACCGGCGGCTATTGGAAATTGTCACTAGGCGAGAAAGCCTATGTAGTTGATACAGACAATTTATTTATTTACTTTCATGCTGAATCAGATAAAAGTCATGCGTGGGGGGGGTGAACATAGTTTTACTGTGGGTGAAACTCCAAGCGCTTTTTTAAGCAGAGCATTTCAGTTAAGGCTTTTTGGTGGTTCATTTACTCAAAGCTTTACATCTGAGTGATAGCAAGCGTAGGTGGTGGGCTATGGTTCATATTTAATTAAGCTATAGTCTAACAATTCTGGCGAAGTAGAGCGAGTGATTGGCATTTGTAAAAATGCTCTTTTAGATATCGTGGTGCGAAATCCACCCTAAAAGTTTGAGAATGATGGGTTTCGCTGCACTAAATCAAAGCCATGGGAGGTAGTTATTGATGAAAAACGTTTTCCTACTTATAGTGGGAGCTTTATTTATAATCTTTCCCAGCATTTCTTGGGCGGTACTTCTATACGAGACTACCAGTTTGCCTAATTTGGGCAAAATGCTTGAACCAAGTCTAGCTAGGACCTTAGGTGTTGACCAAAAAGTGCTTGAAAAAGCACATGAAACACTACAAGGGTTGAATTTTCATCGTGATCATCAAAGTACAAACTTATACTTTGTTATCCCTGTATTTGTGGCAACACCTAGCCAACATGCAGCCTCTTTAGTAATTAATCAAGACCGCATAGAGAATGCGGTAAAACTTTATGAAGCATGGGCAAAATATTTGGGTGCGTCTTTGGAGCAAGTAGAAACGCTCTCACAACTTGCAAACCGCCTCATGAAAGTAGCTTATTCTATTGAGCACCTTGATGAGATTCAGCTAACCAAGGGAGAACGTGATCTTTATAAAGGCTTGTATGAAGACGTGGAGAAAAAACTGGCCACGATAGACAAAACGGATAATAAGCGGCTGAAAATTAGCGACTATGCAAAGCAGATTTACCTCCAAAAAATTGCTTTGTATCTTGGTAGTGTGGGTATAACAAACTTATCGGTAGATAAATTGCTGAATTCTAAGGATAAAAGGGGAAGGTTGGAGACAACTGCAAAGCTTATGAACGAGGTAGAAAAAGGAAATACTGGGAACTTTGTCATTAATGTCCGTGCCATATTGCCAAAGGAAGAGCGAGAAGCATTAACTCTGTATCAAAAAATGCGAATTCATTTCAGGCTGGGAGAAATTAAGTTTAGTTTCCTTCCTGTGAAGGTAATTGAATGGAAATCACTCGCCGAATTGGCAAAGGATGCAGACGTACAGGGTGTCCCTGTTTATAGAAACCTTGAAGGAGGCGGCTCTTTTAGGGGAAGTGCGCTGAGTGCAGATCTGAGCTTGGGCGGTGCAAAGGCCTTTAAAAAGATTAAAACTGCGAAGTTGGGAGATGCTATCATTTTACCCATATATCCTACGACGCAAATCACAATGAAAGTCCCACCTTTCAAAGCTAGTGTCACTTGCCATTTTAAGAATTGGGCAGAAGCCAAACTGAGATCAGATGTTAAAGACGGCGCGGTAATCTATAACGACGATTTATTTGAAGATTTAACGACTACCGAAAAGGCCGCTTTTGGAAAAGATAAACCTTGTCTTATTGATGTAGAAGGTGGTACAGGAGCAGGTGTCAGCTTGGCTTTACAACAGAATCTCTTCAAGATACAGGAACGACTTATTGGCAAGTACTTTAACCGCATCAAAGCGGATGAAGAGATGTTGAAAAAATTGAAAGAAGAACATAAAGCCACAGTAAAGGCTCATAGAGTGGAAGAACAACGCAACAGAGGTGGAACGCTTGAAGTAAGAGATGTTTCTTTCTTTGGACTATTTAGAACTCGGAGAATTAGTTGGACTCCTAGATTCTATTGGCACACTACGAGCCAAAAGTTGGAAGCTTTGAGCGAAGTTGATTTTGACTACGAAATCAATTACGAAGCCAATGAGATGATAAACCTTGATTTAGATGTCAACGTCTGTGTTTATTATGACAAAGATACCGAGGCGTTCAAAGCATGTAAAAATGCTGAGCAACTTGAGCAAGCTAAACCTCTAGCAGAAGTTGTTGCTAAAGCAAAGCAAAAAGGGACAACAGATGGCAATGGTGGTGGAATTTTTGATAGAATGGATAAGTTAGATTTTTAAGGCTGCTCTCTCAACGATTTCTTGATCACTTTTTGAGTAAAAGGGGTATGTTGTGATTAATACAGCATACCCAAATGTTGTTGCTACTTTATATATATACCATGAAAAAAATCGTGTTTTTGATTCTGGTTTGTTACGCTAATTTGAGTTCTGCTGAATTTGAAACTCAACAGCTAGTTTTAGATTGGCAAAGTAAACTTTGGCAAGAGGAATCGTCTACCCTGTTTATTCCTCTTAAATTAGAAAGAAGCTATAATTTGACGACTACCAAAAACTTTGCGATTGAATTGGCCAATTTATACGCTTCAAATCACATTGCTAATATTCGTGTTGACTCTTTTTCTCAAGGAGTGCATATTAATTACCCATTGGGTTTTAATATTGAACTTCAGGTTCCCGGGCCTGTGAAAAACGTAAAAGCTTCTTTCAAAAACTGTTTTTACGAATTCCTGCTTGGTTTGTCGGATGTTCAGCATGTCAGGCTATTGACGGTTATAAAGGAAAATTTGTATAAAGGCGATATTTCAATATTAGAGAGTTTTTATAGGCAAGGAGAATCCTTTTCTAAAAGGTTTTATGCCTATAGAAACAATTTGCAACAAACGGACTTTAAAGCTTGTTACGCTAAACAAGCACCTACAATGGGTTCAGAATTTGTCAGTAGATATTTCGATCTGCTCGGTTTTTCTGAAACGGATACAGTTTGGGTGGAACCTAAACAATATGGGACTTTGTCTTTGTTAGTCGAACCCATGTATCGAAAATTCCGCGTGAAATACTTAACCCAGATAGATTCCAAAGATACCCAATTACAAAAAGCATTAACCGCATGGAAAGAGGAATTAGCAATAAATGCGGTTCCTTTGAATTGGGATATTCCCATAGACAGCGCGATTTCAAAAACGAAGTCTATCGTTAGCAAATTGAGTTTTGCCAATTTAGAGTCTTTCAATTCACTGGTAGGTTTTATTTTCGTAGAAAGTTTACTCGGTGACATGAAACAATCTTATCCTGTTATCCAACAGAGTTTGAATGACAGGAATTGGAACGAAGACATTATAGGTGTACTTCTATCTATTGATAGAATTGTCACTATTTGCAAACCGTATTTTATGACAAAACAAATATGCCCCAGTAATGTCTTTCGCAAGTTAAATTGGGTTATCTTTAATACTGGGAAAAATAACTATAAGATATTACTCCCCAAAAGAAGGCATTAAAAAGCAATAGTGCCAAATGAAGCCTTTTTCTTACTAAGTTGTTGGGTAGTCCTGAAATGTGGGTGATATTTTTTAATCCCCTAATTTCACCAAAAACTATTCACATTTTCAGGCAAAACCCCTTCGGGGTTGGCTGCCCTTTCCATGTCTTCGACATCTGGTGGTGACTTGACAAACACCAAAGTTATTGTTCAGAAAAAATCCAAACAAAACCACCCTGAAAGGGTTTTTCAGGCTAAAGTTTCGCTTCGCTAAACTTTAGCCTGAAAATGTGAATAGCCCCAGGTGAAACCTGGGGTGTTAAATATGACGTGGTTTTACGGATTATTTTTCACCCTAGTTTTATTCCATTGTAAATCTCACCGTAACTTGATATTTGAAATCCGATTTTGAAGAAAAAATCGGATTTCTAAAAAATAAATCCGATTTTGAAGAAAAAATCTGATTGCTGATTGGGAGCGGCGGAACAAGAATAGGGTGAAAAATAAACCGCAAAATTGATTCAAATTTAACACCCCAGGTGAAACTTCACCCACAAATATCACCCACATTTCAGGACTACCAGTTGTTGTTCAGCAAAGTATTGTGCCAAGTTTGGCAGTATTGTCTTCTAAAGAAAGGAATGAATTATGTATCTTCATAGATTGGCAGTCATTTTTCTCTTATCTATTGGGCTGTTATCCTGCAAAAAAACAGAAGAACAACAACCTCAACAACCGCAAGACGTTTTTTCAGAAAAAGAAGAGGTAAAGGATAACAATAAACCCGAAAGTATCACAGTAAATCGAGATGGGTTTACCAAATACTATGCATTAGCAAAAGGCTTTACACCAAAACAGGAACAAATTATTAGCAATATGCCGTTTTCAGATAGCATCAAAAATCGGACCGAAATTTTTGGTGGTTTATTTTTAGTTATGGGTATTGAAGAATAGTGGATAAGTTTTGAAATTGAATAACCGTGATAATATGGTTTATATACCAAGGAGAAGAGGAGAAAATATGCCAAAAATTGTAGTTGCGATTGTTAGCCTGTGTGGCTTGATGTTGTTTGCCACTTCCTACGCTGAGGAAGTTCATATTGTGCCCGACAGATTTCAGCTAGTCGGCTATAACAATGTCCCCAGAGTCAGTATCAAAGAACGGCATGATGGCTATGAAATCAAGCTGAAAATCGAGGCAAGCGCAGAGGCTCTTATGGACTTTCTCAAAAATAAATATGGAAAGGGCTTTTCTGACCTCGACATTTACGAGCATCACTTGAAACCCACTAACTTTCAGTTTCTTAGTGACACGTTTGAAAATTCGTCGGTGCTGAAGAGATTCCCCCGCAAGACGTACACCTCTAACGGCATCTATTTGAATATCCAAACCAATAAGGATTACAACAAAACAATGTTGGAGATTGTGTTGCTGTTTGGGATTGTCTTTGGAACTGTAGATGCTGAAATTGAGTGTATAAAAGAGGTGGTAAAAAATTGTGCGCTAAAAAATAAATTGTTGTGCGGTAAAACCATCAAAGGAATACCCGTATTTAACCAATACAGGCGGGCTGAGTACAAAAAGCTTAAGCCATCTTTTTATGAATACTTAGCTTTGAATCAATACTTCGCTTTTCTGAAAATGAAAAACCTCAAAATGGATGAAAGCGCTCTGGATGATTTGGTTAAAAGAACTTTGTTTCGATCAACAGATCAATCTTGTGAGAAAGACAACCCACATTTGAATGTTTGCAAAATTATCACCAGCCATTCACCATCGAAGAAGCAAATCAAAGAAGCTTTATCTGTTTTAAGGAAAAAGGTTTACCCAGGACAGCTCATAGAAGACAACCATGGCAACCACATCATCTCATCCTCGCAGTTCAAAGAACAAACGGGCTGTCCTGTTGTCTACTTACAGTCTGTTAAGTATCCAAGTCATTATATTCGGCATAAAGGTTTTTTAGGCTTTATCGGCCCGATCGTATCTGAATTAGATAGGAAAGATGCGAGTTTCGTAAAGGTTCTGGGATATACAAATCCGAATTACATTTCTTTCCAATCGGTTAATTACCCGACTCATTTTTTGAGGCATCAAAATTTCCAAATCAAGTTACAGCCCTATGATGGAAGCTATCTGTTTAAGCTGGATGCGACCTTTAAACCCGTCGAAGGCTTGTATGGTAATGGTGGTGTCTCTTTTGAATCGGTAAACTATCCTGGTTATTATATACGGCATTCAAGTTTTGCACTGTATATTCACCGAAATGATGGTAGTGAACTTTTTAAGAAAGATGCGACTTTTAATGAGAAGCAGGTTGTTGATCCTGTTGCGACTTCAACCTCAACAGGGAAGGAAAAGGTGGCTATCCTTGCAGGCAATTCCATTACTGACGGATTTAGAGCCTACAAGTCTTTTTTGCCCCGCACTCGAACTTGGGTTAATCATGGAATACCCGGAAACACCACTGATGATTTGATGAAGCGAATACCATTCTTTCCAGCTATCTCACAACCCCAAGAAATATTTGTTATGATAGGCATCAATGATTTAATCAGGAACGTGATGCCCACCATGGTCAAGAAAAATATCATAACGATTGTTAACCAGCTAAAGCAGAACTACCCCAAGAGTCTGATCGTTATTCAGTCAATTTTGCCTGTTAGGAACGTCAGATCTATAGTTCCAGTTGCTGAGTTGAACAAGCGGATTCGTAATCTGAATAACGGTCTGGAAAAAATGGCTGCTCAAAAAAATGGCGTGCAGTATCTTGATTTGCATCCTTTTTTTGCTCAGCCTTACGGTTACGGTTACGGTTACGGTAGGCTGAAATCAACACTTACCAATGATGGGTTACACTTACGCCCTCAAGGTTATCAGCTATGGGGATCAAAACTCCGCCCTGAAAGGGCGCTTTATTAAAGCCTAGGGCAGCGCCCTAGGAACTTAGGGCCCTTTCAGCACCTGGGGCGTTGCCCCAGGCTATAGTAATTCGCACCTTCGGTGCTGAGTAACGTAGGGTGGGTAGAGCGATAGCGAAACCCACCGTACTCATTTTCAAGAAACCTCCAAGGTTTTCAAAACCTTGGAGGTTTTTTTTGGTCAGCAAAAAGTGGGCTGTGAACAAAACTAACTCCTATCATCACAACTCACACTAAGTTTGTACATCTATAGTACAACGAATTTTGGGTTTCAATGGATTGGATTGTGTTGAGAATTGAATCGTTGAGTTAATTGTAGGGGGTGGGCAAAGACTTTGTTGACCCTTCTATTTGATTTGATTTTTTATCAACAGAAAACGTTAGAATCAGCAGAATGGAGCATATATAGCAATGGTTAATGGTTATTGATTATTTAATATAATTATCAATGAATTAAATTATATAAATGTACTTATGTACAGGACAAAAATTATAACTAATTTATTTTATAAGTGTTCAGTGATGCTATCGCTTTTGAACGTCGAACTCGGCTTTGGAATTGACAGTCTTCATTTGGGTTGTGTACAAAACTTAACGTCAAAAATAGACTTGTCTGCAAATTAAATATTTTAGCCAATAAAAACCAATCGTTAAATTCATAAAGCCCTTATTTTCTAGTTTTTTTGAGTGATACTATCGCCAAAAAAGCGATAGCATCACGACTTGAACACGTTTTTGTCCTGTACAAAGATAAATGTACTTCGCGAATTTTTCTGGGAAAAGTTAATCCTTTCTTATAAACAATCCTTGTAGTTAGCCAGTTACGACAACTTTGGCAACGTTCTAAGATTAGCAAGCGTCAACAACGCATCCAAGTCGGCTCGATTTGACCACAATATCTGATGTTGACGCATCAAGATTTTGGCTTCTTCTGTCACGCCATCGTAAGCAAATAACCATGCTTGAAGCATTTTTAAATCAGGCCCTTCTCGCTCTCTGACACGTTCAATTTGTGCTTGCAGAGTCCGGACGGTTTTGATACCCACCTTTTTCTCTTCCCACCACTTACTTTCCGCAATCCACACCTCGCTACCTGCTGCTGCGTAGATATCAATTTCAATCCCTTTGCCCGCACTTTGCCGCTTGCGGTGATCAATGTAAAAAAAACGGTCAGGGATAGCAACCTGTTGATGATGATGAAAATACTTGCCGGGCAAGATTTGGCCCTGAGTATTCCATAACATCTGAATCATATAAACTTCGGCTAAATAGCCTTTATATTCGGCAAATTGGCGTTGCAACGTACCGGCTTTTTTGACAGTTTCATGTTGAACGGTCTCGGCCGCGTCACCCTTCACCTTAATTCGGCCCCACACCTTCAGAAACTCATTCAAAATCGGGTCTTTGATTTTGCGAAACCAGTTGCCGAGTTGGCTGTATTCAATTAAATCACCATGAGAGAGTTTGATCAGCACATTTTTGATGGTTTCCAATTCCACCTGATGGCCTTCTCGTTCCTTGAGTTGTTGCTGGATTCTGGACAAATCAATCCACTTATCTTCTTCTAGGGCAGCGAGATACAAAATCCATTTAGTAATACTTTGATCATTGATTCGATTGAGCCAGCGCGTCACTTGCTCGTTCAATTCTTCCCAAATAAACCCAGATGACAGATCAACGGCCAATATTTCATTCAGGCTTTCTTCACTGTTCAACGCTTTTTTTTGTCTGGCCGCTTGCCGAACCACGGCCGAAATATAAAACGGATTACCACCACAGCGTTCTGAAACAATGGGGGCCATATCGACGGCCACGATGGCTCCATAATATCGGGCCGAGCGTAAGGCCAGTTCTTCGCCATAGTAATCGGTTAATGCTTCGATAGGTTCACTCATAAATCGCCCATACAAGGCCCCTCGACCCAGTATGTCGGTTAAAATCCCTATCGCGGAGCCGGTCACAAAATGTGGACACGTGTTGGATTCGACGGCTTCCTGCATAAAGCCGACGATTCGGAAATCGTACTGTGGTAAATGGGTATTTTGAAATTCGTCCAGAAACATGGCGATGGTTGTGTCATCCCAGTCGGAAATTTCTCTTGGCAGACAGATGGCCGCCTGTTCAGGAAGAGTCACATCCTTTTGTTGAAGCCACTGCAACAGGTTTAAAGCACGGTCAAATCCTTCGGAGACTTCTAGGTTGGCTCTAACAAATTTCGGTAAGTCTTGAAGCGTGACAGTGGCTCTTGAAATTATAGCGGGATTACGGAGCCGAAAAGCAACGGACCAACGCACAAAGTTTTCGACGTATCTAACCGAAAAATCCCACTTATCTAGCTTTTCTTCTGGAAAAGAATAATAGACGGGTACAACCGCCTTTGGGTCCTGATGATCCTGTTCAAAAAACAAACGGTTCACGACACGCTTGAAAATCTCCGTTTTGCCCATACGTCGTTGCCCTAATAACACGATTGACATGGTTCGGCGAGCCATTGCTTCATAGGCATCCGTTACAAAACGTTCGATAAACGCTTGACTATCAGTATAAACTTCTTCTGGCACGTCAGTTTTGACGGCCCATGGTAATGGATGTTTCATTGTTGACTCTAGTGGGGGCGTTTTAGAACTATTAAATCCTATCGTCATGAATTGAATCGTTGAGCAAAACCCCAGGTTGGCACCTGGGGCTATTGAAATTCAACCCCGTAGGGGTGAAACCAGGTTTTATTAAGTAGCCTTAAGAAAACCTGGAGAACTTGTTAAAAATATCAATCCCAAAGGGGTTTTCAGGCCTGAAAACGTGAATAGCCTTAAGGAAACCTAGGGAATATTTAAGAATTTTGCAAGAGGCTCATAGTATACTCGTTTTTTTAATTGTAACTCATGTTACGCACAACGCTTCTTTCAAAAGTCAACAGGGGCAACCATAAAGGATTGCCCCTTTGATCCGAATCTTGTAGGGGCAATCCCTTATGGTTGCCCTTTCACCAAACATCATCATGGTATGGAACTTTCCGCTTTATTGCACAAACTGTGATTAGTCGAAGCAATGTGCGTAACATCAGTAATTGTAAGTACCTTCGCTAAGAATTTTAAGGTGTTTTTAGAGAATCACCAAACCCAACGGTGTTTTGGGGCCGGCAACCAAAAACCCGTTGGTGGGCAACAATAAAACGTTTGTCAAAATACTTGATAATACCTGATTCAGTACTTACTAGGCTTGCATTAGTACATTCCCTTCTTATAAATCCTTTCTAAAATGCAATATTTGTAGTTATTGTCTTTTCAACAAAGGAATGCGCCTCCCTTTGTCAATAGTTAAATATGCCCACCCGTATTATTGGCAGTTGGCTTGGGCCCACAAAATGATGGGGCATTGGCTTTTGAAAAAATCCGCTTTTTTGAACTTGACTCGGATTTATAACATAAGTCATGCTACAATTTAGGGTGTTTTTTTTAACGAGAGAGGAAAACTGATGCGAATACGACAAACATTATTGATATTGTTGGTTTTAGGCGGCGGTTTCCAAAACGCTCTGGCTGCCAATGAAAATGCCTCCTGGCTAATTGTGGTGGACTCCACACCGTCTGGCTTATTTGAAAAAGGGCACCCCTTAAAGGGGGAAGAATCCCTTCAACTTGCTCCCGGACAAAGCGTGAAATTGATTGCATTTGATGATGGTACGGTGTTTACGTTGACATGGCATGAGTCAGGCGTGCCTACTCGTGAAATTGACTACGATAAACACGCTATAGAACAAGCACTACAATTCATAGGCGGTTTTGAAGAACACATCCCCCGTAGTGGTGAACAAGAACCGACTAATGTTTGGATGGCGAATATTGATAGGGATGGCTACT
>QNER01000166.1 GCA_003646175.1 Candidatus Parabeggiatoa sp. nov. 1 | reverse complement strand
TTTCAAAGCAATCTGATCGGCATTTTTCAGCAATTGTAGGTACTCATCCGGGTATTTATCGGTGAAATACAAATTCGCCCCTTGAATCGCGGCCGCTTCCTGACGAACTTCTTGAAACACCGGTTCATCAACGGAACCACCCGCATAGTAACGTCGATCACTATGGCGCAAGAACAGTGCTTGCGCCAAGGGTGCCGGGGACAGGTTGTCAACCGTGTTAAGTTCGGCCCTTAACCAAGGATGCTCATCGGAACGTTCCTCTAACAAGAAAGTTAACTGTGCTTCCAATCCTTCAGTACTCCCGGCTAATTCGATTGTTTCAGCAATCATGCCTATGCCCAACACCGATAAATCATCAGGAAATGTCGCCAGTTTTGCACGTTCAGATGAATGAAAAACTTCCAGTACATTTTCACCAACCACTATTTTCCAAGGTTGGCTATTTTCTGGGGTTGGCGTTTGCAAAATTGCTTGTACAATACGATTTATTTTATTACTTGGCATAACTTTACTTAACTTAATTCTTCATGAAGTTTCAATAACGGTATGACACAATATCTTAATTGACGATTATGTGTGGTTTTCTTTGATGGTTTATCAAGGGTAACATCGAATTACCTAGACCTAGCGCCAAGCCGGCCGATTCTATTACAAGAGCACTAAGAATGCCAAAATGCAATAGGAATACACCGCCGATGACCATCATGCCAGGTGCAATGCTGCTAATGATACCGATATTAATATTGTTATCAAGTGCTTGAGCAATCTCAAACAGTTGATCAAGGCGATTCAAATCCCCATTCATTAAGATAATTTGGGCAGTATCCGTAGCAATTGTTGAGGCACCGCGCAAAGAGATGGAGACATGTGCCTTTTTCAAAGCGATGGAATCATTGATACCGTCCCCGACGAAACAAACCACTTTTCCCTCTTGTTGTAATTGTTCGATAAGACTGGCTTTATTTTCGGGGAGAACTTCTGCAAAGTAATTATCTATGCCCAATTCTTCCGCCAAAGCTTTTGTGGGTTTTTCATGATCCCCTGAAATAATGTATAGAGAGAGGTTGCGTTGTCGTAATTTATTGATGATGCTTTTGGCACCAGGGCGAAGGGTCGCATGTAATTCAATTGCACCACCCAGTTGCTCATCAATTGCAATCATGATGAGTGAATAGCCATATTCGTGGCAATTCGACATGATATTTCTTATTTCTTCAGGAATGGCAATGCCTTCCATCTCCATAAAACGACTACTGCCCACCCGAATCAGCTTATTAGATATATTGACTTTAATACCATAGCCAACTTCATATTTAGCTTCTCCGAGTTTGGGTAAACTCAAGCCACGCTCGTTGGCAAATTGAAGAATGGCCTTAGCAATCGGATGTGTTTGTTTCTGTTCAGCCGCCGCTGCGTAGGTTAACAATTCGTTTTCTTCATAACCTGCAAGCATATAAACTTTCTCAACGTGTGGCTTATCTTGAGTCAGTGTTCCGGTTTTGTCAAAGACAATGGTATCCACCTGACTTAACATTTCCAGAGCACGGCCATCTTTGATTAGAATGTTATTAGCAGACGCGAGGTTAAGAAAGTTCAATACACTCAGGGGCACTAGCATTTTCATGTTCATTCCTATACCAACAAACATGGCTGCTAATGCACCCGAAGCACCTGAAGTGACTAAGGCTACAGCACTGGTACCCAAAATGGGTAATGCCGAACGGTCAGCTAATTCTTCCCCCCGAGACTGGATGGTCGTTTTGAAATCGGCAGTGTGGTTTAATATATCACCAATTTTTGCGGCAATAGTTTCTTTTCCCGCTTTTTCGTTCCGGATACAAATTTTCCCTGATAGCACGACTGTTGATGCAAATACTTGGTCACCAACCTCTTTTTCAGAAGGCTGGGCTTCTCCCGTCAAAATATGCTGGTCTATTGAGGCTGCACCATCGGTAATGGTGCCGTCCACTGGGACATTTTCCCCTGCATTCACTACGACAATATCGCCAACCTTCAATGCTTCAAGTGGAATCTCAACTTCAACCCCTTCTGTCAAAGTCCAAACGAAACGGGGCTGTTCTCCGAAGACGGAAATGAGGCTTTTTTGGGAATAGTCTTTGGTTTTAAGTACAAGTTTTTCGCTTGAGCTATATAACCAATAACTTAAAGCGGCAATGATATAATGACCAGAGACAAGGACGCAGGGTAAGACGATGGCATCGACAAGTGTCGACCCTATCCGTCGTTCTATCACCAGCGTTCTGTAACCCCTGTGTACGATAGGTAGGGTAACATAGGCGAGTCCCGCTAGGCTGGCGATAATCAAAGGTGGATAAACCAAAGCGCCTGCCGTAGCCAACCCCAGCGAAACCGATGTAATGGCAAGTTCTTGATTGACGCTTTTCTCGTAATCAAATTCGCTTTTATGCACAGGTAACATCTCTTGGTTTTGTTGGTGATGCACCTCTTTGGAAATCGGCGTGACTTTCTCTTTGAGAATTTTCATAGCCTGCAAAGATGATGGTATTTCTTTCTTGTTTAAATGTTGGTACAGCTTTGTTCCAACATATGTTAGAACGCTGCCCGCCATTAAAATTTGAAGCATAGATATTATGACTCCTGATTTAATACCTTCGCCAATTTAACAAATACCAACTTAGCGAAGGTATTGCTGATTGTAACGGATTTATTTTCGCTCATGTGGGCAAATAGGTGAAATGCATTCATAACTTATTGATTAATAAATGGAGCAAATTAAAATTTCACCCGTTTCCCCATATGAGCGTTTATTTTAAGGTGATTTGGAGTGCAAGGTTACTTGCACCCATCTTATTTGGTTTTTTCCCTTGATGTTTAACCAAAGGCCACGTTGCATTCGTTAAACCAACCGTTAGAGCAAATTGCTTTAATAAAAGCGTGTCAACCAGCTCAAAATTTGTATTAGTCGCTTTGGCGTTGAGTTATGCGGTCGTGACGGCGTAAGGTTCGTTCATTTTGAGGATACTCTCCAATGGGCATGCCGGTTCTGAAACAGAAAACGGGTAGTTCATGCTCTGAGAAAGCAAACGTACTTTGCATGCGTGAATATGCATTGACAAAGTGATGCGTCAAATGACTCGGCAAATTCCAGAAGCCGCGATGTTGAGAATAAACAAACATGGTAATATTGCATAGCGGTTGAAAAGCATAGTTTCTTGCATTAAACAGCAGCCAGATTCTCATCGCTAAGCGGCCGGACGCCAATAGTTCTTCCGTGCTGGCGGATTGGGTTGTAATGCAACCGATTCCCGCACCATCATTATATGATACTGGACTCAGTTGATATAATTTATCAACAAATTTGGGTGCCATTTTCTGTAACCATCCAGGAACCCCCCCCCGTTTTTTCGTTAACCCCCAAACGTACAATCGTAGATAGTAACCTAGGTTCTTTTTTTCTCCTAATAGGTCCCGCCATGAGTCACCATCTCGCGTTTTTGCTATCTCTTTATCCGTGAACCGGGCCCACTTCATGAAGTCACGTCGTAATTCTGGCCATTCCAAAAATGCCAGATCGGCTTCATGTGTTAGTTGCAGATAGTCCTCAGGGTATTGATCAATGAAATATAAATTAGCTCCTTTGGTTGTTTCAGCCTCATGAGCGGCCTCATGAAAAACAGAATCTGCCAGTGAACCCCCGGCATAGTCGCGCCGGTCAGTGTGACGCTGGAATATAGCCGATGCCAGCAGGTCATTTATATGAGACGACGGTTCTTCCGCGAGTTCCGTGGGTGAAAATTCCGCCCGTAACCAAGGCGTATCATCCGCACGGTTTTCCAGAAAGGGCGTGCTCTGTGTTTGCATACCCTCTTTACCGCCGGCCAGTTCCAATGCCGCGGAAATCATACCCAATCCGAAAACCGATAAATCATCCGGAAGTGTGGCGAATTTAGCCCGTTTCGATTCGTGAAAAATGTCCAAGCCGCATTCATCAATTACAATTTTCCAAGGTTGGCAGTTACTTGGCGTAGGTGTCTGTATGACTGCTTGTGCAATACGGAGAAGTTTTTTCTGCGTCGTCATTAAATTCAGTCCTTTAGAGTCAAATAATTTCGGCTCCCGTGTCCGCGCACATTCGGGCGAGGGGCAACTTGGTCCCCCATGCCGATTTCCACTATAGTGATCCTAAATGATTCGTGAACAAAATCGGCTTGAGGGCGTTTAAATTCATGGAGAAAAATTTACAAATGCATTTAGGATGTCTATAGAGTGCCTGAACGAAAACTCTTTGCCTAAGTGTCATTTCGACTTCTCGGTTGAAGTTTTTGCGCGCAAAAACTTCAACCGAGAAAGGAGAAATTCTTAACACGTTGATAATAACCAGATTTCGTAGCAAGAGCTATAAATAACACCTCGAAATCATTAGATGGTTTTCGTCCAAGCACTATATATATTTTGTTTTTCACGCTTTTTTTGTCAATTGCTCCGGCCCTTGACAGCTTCAACCACGCTGACCTCTACTTTGGTTGGGACAACACGATTCAGCTTTAAGCCGGCTTTCTCGAACAGTTCCGCATACTCTTCCCGGGTGCGTTCGGCACCTCCATCGATGGCAAACATGGCCAAATCGAACCACACAGCAAAGGATTCTTTCTCCCGGCCGGAGACGAGTGTTTCAATGACCAGCACCCGCCCGTGATCCGGCAACACCGCACGTACATTCTTCAGGATTTCTACGCTTTTCGAGTCGTCCCAATCGTGAATGACATGCCGCATCATATAAATGTCGGCACCGCTTGGAACCGCGTCCAAAAAACTTCCTCCCGCAACGAAGCAGCGGTTCGCCAGACCGGCGGCCTCAATATTCGCTTTGGACCGCTTGACCGTATCAGGCAAATCAAACAAAATACCTTTCAAATGCGGATAATGCTTTAGAACGGCAATTAATTGAGAACCGCTCCCGCCACCAACATCCATCACGGTTTCAGCATCGGAAAAATCATAACTACCCAACATGGGGGCCGGATTATCATAATAGAAAGAATCCATGCCGTCATAAAACAGTTTAGCCTTTTCTTCTGAGGCGAGTACATAGTTATATGAGCTCTCTTTGGGGGGGTTACCTGTTTTTACAATCTCAGTCAGTTTTTCCCACGCCTCAAAGTAACTACACATTTCAATCACCGTGGCACGCTGTGATCGGGGGATGTCTGAACGCAATAAATTTCCTAGGGGAGTCAACGAAAATTTGTCCCCCTGTTGTTCAAAAATACCCACCGTCGCAAGCGCACGCATAACGCGATACAATGAACGTGCATGGCAACCAATCTCGTTAGCCAGTTCATCAGCAGTACGAGCACTTTCTTTCAAATAATCTGCAACAGCAAGATCAGCAATGGTGCGCAGCGAACCGCTCACATAATGACCCCACATCATATTAAATAATTGGTTTTCAAGTTCAAGTTGATTTTGTTCCATAAATGACCTTTTTAACTATTTTGAATTTGCACAATAACTTGGTAATGTCATATTTCAAGTCATCGGCGGTTTCAGGCTAAGGGACTATCAGTTAACATCACCCCCCCCTTTAATAATCTGCCTCGCTCCCTTAAAAAGGGTAAAATGAAATAAGGAACGCACATAAAATAACTTAGTAAACGTAAGGGTAACCACAAGGGATTACCCCTACGAAATATCGCTGAAGGTAGGGGCAACCATAAAGGGTTGCCCTAATCGTTTTATGCACGTTCCTAAACTGATAGGTGGTAAGCACATCCACCTAAAAAATAAATAAATCCATCAAATCCGGAAAGAAGCTGTACTTCTCGTATAACGAACAAAACCCTCCCCCAGAATCGTGAAAGTAGGGCATTATAAATATAAAATGAAAAAAAATCAATTAAAATTTAAAATTAAAATAAATTGATCAGAATGATGACGTAAACGAATGGGTAGTCCCTGCAAAATGATGCTGGTATAAATAATCAATGACTTAGGGCACATTCCCAAAAAAAACCGCCACTTACTTATTTTGTTAAAACGGATACTATCCCTAAGAAGGGATAGCATCCGTAAAATGCGCCCGAAATTTTGGCACAAAGTCAAAAACAGTGGTGTAGAAAACAACTCCACAAGTATCCCCACAGAGTTATTTTTAACAGTTTGATTTTAAATGAGTTTCTCAACCCTTAATTCGCATTGATAAAAAACTTTAACTTCCGCCGTATATTGGCTCAAAAGTTCTCGTACCTGTGAGGCTGTGAAATCTCAAAAATAGGCTGCTAAGGTAGGGTGGAATCGCTATCGGCAGTGCTTTGGATTTCCCTCGTTCTTATTGGCAGTGATCCCACCACCAAAAATCAACACCTCCATTAGTTTGTCTTATCTTTACCCATAAGTAGATAAGTCATTGAAAATTATGAATTGTGTTCGTGCCTAATGCTTTTTGTGCACAAAAAACTTTAGCCACGAATTGTGTTCGCGCCTAATGTTTTGGCGCGCTCTTTAGGCGAATTGTGAACGAAGGCATCATTAATCGTTAAATCATTGTTTGTGTAACAATTTACAATTAATTATTCACAATTATATGCAAAAACTTTTGCCTAGAACACAATTATAAAGTCCGAGTTGTGGGTAAAGATTAGATTAGTTTGTAGGGGCTACCACCTTTTCGGGCGCTTTCTTTAACAAAGGCGATAAAGCATTACCTATACCAGCAATGGCACTGACATTGTAGAACATCATGGAACTGAGAATACCAAAATGTAGAAAAAATATGCCGCCCACACAAAGCACACCGGGTACAAGTGTTGTTGCCAAACCGGTTTTTTGATTTTTGTCAAAATATTGAGCAAGTTCAAAGAACTGCTCAAGTTTCGTGAGAGTTTGATCCATCAAAATAACCTGAGCGGTGTCAGTAGCCGCTGTCGAAGCGCCACGCAAAGAAATAGACACATTTGCTTTTTTGAGAGCAATGGAATCGTTGATGCCATCCCCTACAAAACAGACCGATTTGCCTTCGGTTTGCATTTGCTCAATTTTGTTAGCCTTATCTTGTGGCAAAGTATTGGCAAAATAGTGGTCAATCCCCAATTCCTCGGCTAACTGTTTGGTAGGATGTTCATGATCTCCAGAAATAATATAGATAGATAAGTTGCGTTGCCGTAACTGACGAATAATGTGTTTGGCTTCCGGCCGAATCGTCGGCTGCAATTCAAGCATCCCGCCCAGTTGCTGATCAATAGCCACATAAACCGTTGAGTAGCCCTGTTCATGGCTAGAATGTTGTAGCTTATGTATTTCACCAGGTATCGCAATGCCTTCCATCTCCATAAAACGGATACTGCCCACTCGAATGAGTTGATCCGTTATTTTAACCTTGATCCCGTAGCCGATTTCATACTGACTGTCATCAATCTCTGGCAAATTTAAAGTACGCTCGTTGGCACCCTGAACAATGGCTCTCGCAATCGGATGATTTTGTTTGTATTCAGCTGCAGCGGCATAAGTCAACAAGTCATTTTCTTTGACCCCATTGCACGTATAAATATTACCCAGATGGGGTTGTTCCTGTGTCAGTGTGCCGGTTTTGTCAAAAACGACAGTGTCTATCTGATTGAGCAATTCCAAAGATCGTCCATCTTTGATGAGAATGCCATCCTGAGAGGCTAAATTAAGAAAGTTCAACATGCCAATAGGGTTTATAACCTTTATGACTTCGGCAAAATTGGCACTGAAAACCGCTACGGAACTATAACGTCCTAAAGTAACTAGGGCTAAAGTGCCGGCTGCCAACGTTGGCAAAACCGTTTTTTCAGCCACTTTCTCGCCTCGTGTTTGGAGAGATAATTCAAAGTTGGCGGTGTGATTTATGATTTCACCAATTTGGGCGGCAATAGTTTCAGTGCCGGTTTTTTCAACTTGAATATAAATTTGACCGGCTAACACAATGGAAGCGGCAAGCACTTGTTCACCAACGCCTTTTTCGTAAGGTTGGGCTTCACCTGTAAGCGCATGTTGATCTATCGTAGCCATCCCTTCAGCAATAATGCCATCTGCCGCTATGATTTCCCCGGCATTGACCACAATAATATCACCTACACACAATTCATGGAGCGGAATTTCGAGTTCAGTTCCATCTTTGAGCAACCAAACCGAACGTGGTTGTTCAGTAAACACATTAATCAGCGTTTTTCGGGTAGTATTCCTCGTTTTAATCAAAAGCTTTGCGGCTGAGTAATAAACAAAGGTTGCCAAAGCAGTCACGAAGTAATAACCGGAAAAAAGTCCACCAATAATGCCGATGGAATCAATGACTGATACCTTTAATTTGCGTTCCTGTACAATTCCCCTGTAAACATCATGAAAAATAGGCAAGCTAACATACATGCTAACCGGCACACTGAGGAGACTGAGGGGGGGGAAAACCAAAGAACCAGCCGTAGCAAGCCCTAGCCCAACTGACGAAATGGAAAGATAGTAGTTAGTCTCTTGATCAAATTCACGGATTTCATCATTATCTGTGGTAGAAGATGAGATGTCAGCCATTTGTTGGTGACGCAAGTCTGTAGACAATGATTTGGTTTCCTCAGACTTTACTTTTCCAATCGTCGTTTTTTTATGCGGATTTGAGGGAGAAGGTGTATCTTGATTCTCTGTCAACTTTTGGCACGCTTTAATGCCAACAGACGTCACACCAATACTACCTACAAATAAAAAACCAAGTGGTAACATAATTATTCTCTCCTTTTTTCAGTTTCTGGACTTTGGCAATTTTTCAGATATTTCGGGAATGGAACGAAATAGATTTCCGCAATACATTCAGCACCACCGAAGGTTGAAAATTTAAATAAAATAACAAAACTGTCTGTAAAACCGCATCCCGCACTCGCTTCACATTAATCTATTAAAAAAACAATGAGTTACAAAATTGGCGAATAGATTGACAAATAACCTAAATAATAAGGCAGCTTGATTTAAGCTTTACGGATGCTATCCCTTCTTAGGGATAGTATCCGTTTTAACAAAAGCTGCGTGATTTTGGCCATACCTATTATAAGGCATTATCCATTTGGGCCTTTGATGGGCCAATTTTACGGATGCTATCCCTTCTTAGGGATAGTATCCGTTTTAACAAAGGCAAAGCTGTGTGATTTTGGCCATATCTATTATAAGGTTTTATTCCTCTGGGCCTTTGATGGGCCCCAAACAAATAGTAGATTGCTTGATTTAAACATATACTTTGTGATGTTATATCAGCTAAGTTTCGACGCTGCCTAATCGTACAAGGTTTGCCTGAAACGAATGAGTTTCGACGCGGTTTAATCGTACAAGTTCACCTGAAACGAATGATAATGTGATCGAGGCAAAAGTTTGCTCCGCAAACTTTTGCGGAGCAAACTTTTGCCTCGATCATTGTCAAGTTAACTCCCAATACCAAATTCAAAATTTCCAATTCCCAATTCCCAAATCTTAGCCTTCATCTGCTTCAATATTCAGAGAATGCCGCCAACGTTGGCCTTCCCTTTCAAATAATCGTAGGCTCTCATGAGGGCCCCAACTGCCGGCCGTGTAAGTCGGAATATAATCGCGTTCCATTGCCCAAACACGTAGCACCGGATCAACCACGCGCCAAGCATATTCCACCTCGTCATAACGCAAGAACAGTGAGCGATCACCTTTAATCACATCCAGCAACAGTTCTTCATAAGCCTCCTTAGAAACATCATCCTCTTTCCGAAAACTCGCATCCAAACTGGTTGGGCGAGTGTTCATCTCCAGCCCCGGTTCCTTGACTGTCATTTCGGCTTTCAAACATTCTTTCGGTTGGATGCCCAACAACACCCAGTTGGGGCGCATACGTTGAATATGACTGGCGCGGAAAAACTGTTGCGGCGGATGTTTAAAGCAAATGGAGATCATAGATTGCGCCTCAGCAAGACGTTTGCCGGTTCGCAGATAAAAGGGCACACCCGCCCAGCGCCAGTTATCTATAAAGACTTTCATGGCAGCGTAAGTTTCAGCCACGCTATCTTTGGGCACTTTGTCTTCTTGCAGATAGCCTTTGACTTTTTGTCCCCCTGTAACGCCGGCAGTGTATTGAGCGCGAAAGGTTTGTGCATGCACCGCATTGGGTGGAATAGGGCGAATGGATTTAAGCACCTTGACTTTTTCATCGCGCAAAGCCTCCGCTTCCATAGAGGCAGGCGGTTCCATTGCGACGAGGGTAAGCAGTTGCAAAAGATGGCTTTGTATCATGTCCCGCATGGCACCGGCACCATCATAATAATCAGCGCGACTGCCCACACCAAGCGTTTCTGAATGGGTAATTTGAACATGATCAATATAGTTGCGATTCCAAAGCGGTTCTAACATGACGTTGGCAAAGCGAAATACCAATACATTTTGCACTGTCCCTTTCCCCAAATAGTGATCGATGCGATAAATTTGATCTTCACGCAAATAACGGGAAAGTCGTTGATGCAAAGCACGGGCACTTTCTAAGTCGTAGCCAAACGGCTTTTCGACAATCACACGCCGCCAACCGTGTTCCTCATCTAGCAAGCCGACATCGCCTAGATTTTGGACGACAGTGCCGAAATCAGCCGGGCGAATGGACATATAAAAGGCTACTTTTTGTGGAAAAACGGCATCGTTATTCATAAATTCCCGCATAGCGGGGTACATTTTGGGCTCCGCCAGATTGCCCTCAAAATAGTGCAGCCGCTGTTTGAAACGTTCAAACACATTTTCGTTTAAGCCATCGCGGACTTTGGCGAACAACATGTCCTTAACTTCAGAGATCCATTTGTCACGATCCCAAGCCCGTCGCCCGGTTGCCAAAATCATTGTGCCTTCGGGTAAACGTCCTGCGACTTCCAAATGGTAAAGGGCGGGCATCAGTTTGAGGCGTGATAGGTTGCCCGTTGCACCAAAGATGACGTAGGTGCAGGGTTCTTCGATCATGGTGATTTTCCTTTCAGTTAGAAGGATTCAACAGTTATTATTTTACCGCATTCAAGACAAATAGATTTATATAAACAACATTAATAACTACAAGGATTGCTTATAAGAAAGGATAAACCCAATTTTGAATTGAAACCAATTT